>NZ_JBFMKP010000047.1:0-30270 GCF_040786235.1 Aquimarina discodermiae | reverse complement strand
AACCCAAAACATTACCCAAAGATATTGTTACCCCAGATCAGTTGGCCTATGTTATTTATACTTCTGGATCTACAGGAGTACCCAAAGGAGTTATGATAGAACATAGTGCATTATTTAATTTTGCGTTGAGTATGAATAACTCTCTTAGCCTAAGCACGTCTGATCATTTATTATCACTTACTACAATTTCTTTTGATATATCTATATTAGAATTGCTATGGACACTATGCAATGGTATAAAAACTTCTATAAAACCTAGTCATACTTCGTTTGATGGATTTGATAGTTTTATCAAAGGTCCTGCGAAAATGGATTTTAGTCTGTTTTATTTTTCAAATCAAGATACAGTTGGTGAAGATAAATATAAGTATCTTTTAGATTCTGTTAAGTTTGCTGATAAAAATGATTTTACTGCCATATGGTTACCTGAAAGGCATTTTCATGAATTCGGCGGAATATTTCCTAACCCCTCAGTATTAGCAGCTTCATTAACAACAATAACAGAAAAAATAGGGATTAGGTCAGGTAGTGTTGTTTTACCGTTACATGATACAATAAGAGTTGCAGAAGAATGGTCAGTTGTAGACAATCTTTCAAAGGGTAGAGTTTCCTTATCAATTGCATCTGGATGGCATGCTGATGATTTTGTTTTTAGCCCTGAGAATTTTGAGGGTAGGCATTCCATTATGTTTGAAAAATTAGAAGAACTCAAAGCTTTATGGAGAGGAGAAAAAATCAAAAGAGTTAATGGTTTAGGAAATGAAGTTGATTTAAACATTTTTCCTAAACCAATTCAAAAAGAAATCCCTATTTGGATAACTTCAGGAGGTAACGAAGAAACTTTTAGAAGTGCAGGTAAATTAGGAGCCAATATTTTAACTCATATGTTGGGACAGGATATTGACACACTTCAAAAAAACATTAAAGTATATAAAGATACTTTAAGGTCAAATGGGTATTCTGTTGATGATGCCAAAGTAACGATAATGCTTCATACTTATATAGGCTCAAATCTGGAGGAAGTAAAAAAGACTGTTGAGATACCTTTTAAAAACTATATAGAGTCCAATATAAATCTATTTAACAAAGTTCTAGGAATAGATATTGAAGAGATTAGAAAACAAGGAATAAATAAAAAAGATTTATTAGATGTAATCTTTGAGCGTTATTGGAATACATCAGCACTCCTAGGTACAAAAGAAAGCTGTAGTAGTCTGGTAAAAAAACTCTACAATACTGGTATTACTGAGATAGGATGTTTAATTGATTTTGGAATCAGTGGAGATAAATTTATAAACGGATTGAGTTATTTGAATGATCTCCGTAAAGAATTTAGCTCCCCTAAAATAGGAGTTAAAGATCAAGAAATAACATCAATTCAAATAACCCCATCTTATCTCAATACTTTGGTTGACGATGAGAGCTCGCAAGAGTTTATAAATTCGTTAAAACATATCATTGTTGGAGGCGAATCATTCTCACATGACTTAAAACAGAAGTTATCTGAAAAAACTAAAGCAACAGTTTATAATATGTACGGACCTACCGAAGCCACTATTTGGTCGGTTATGGAAAAAGTAGATTTTAAGGAATATAATACTATAGGAAAACCCATAGATAATACAAAAATTTATGTCTTAGATGAAGATTTGAAAGTATTACCTACAGGGGTTATAGGGGAGCTATATATCGGTGGAGCCCAAGTAGCTCGAGGATATTTAAATCGAAAAGAACTAACCAAAGAGAAGTTTCTGGATAGTCCTTTTATAAAGGGAGATCGTTTATATAAGACAGGGGATTTTGTGCGTTGGTTGGCAGATGGTACCATAGAATTTATAGGCAGAAAGGATGCCCAAGTAAAAGTTCGTGGCTACCGTATAGAATTAGGAGAGATCGAGGTAGGTTTGGATGCAATAGAAGAGGTAAAGCAAAGTGCCGTTTTAGTCAGGGAGGATGAAAGTGGAGCAAAACAATTGGTTGCTTATGTTATAAAGAATACTGATATATCAATAGAGGAAATTCTGTCAAGATTACAGGAGAAGTTTCCGGATTATATGATTCCAAGAATTTATGTGTTTTTAGAAGAGTTTCCGTTAACACCCAATGGCAAGCTAGATAGGAAGTCTCTACCTGCTCCGGATGATTCTTCTTATAACCGAAAAAAATATGTTGCACCATCTACAGAAACAGAACGAGAGTTAGTTAAGATCTGGGAAAATTTATTAGGAGTAGAAGATATTGGAGTTAATGATAATTTCTTTGAATTAGGAGGGCATTCGTTACTCGCAATGCGCTTAACAACTCTGGTATCAGAAAAATTTGAAGTTGAAATTAATGTCAAAGAGGTTTTTGAGTTTCCTGTATTAAAAAGATATGTTCAATACTTAGAATTAATGATTAAAAAGCTAAAGAATAATAATACAGTTTATAAAACTTATGATCTTTAAAGAAGAAAGAAATGATAGAACATAAAGAAAGGATTTTAGATATTTTACAAGAGGCAGAAAAAAATGACCTTAAACTATTTGTAAAAGATGGAGAATTAAAATTTAAATATGAAGAAAATAAGGAGATAAAAAGAGAAATTATTCAGCTTTTAAAAGAGAATAAATCTGATATTACTTCTTTTTTACTTAATCATAACCTTAATTTAAATGATAAATCTAATATAGAAGTTCCATCAATAGTAAAGGTTAAACGAAGAGGAGTTGTTCCTATGTCGTTTTCGCAGGAACGTCTATGGTTTATAGATAAACTACACGGCAGTGTTCAGTATCATGAACCCAGAGTGCTTCGTATCAAGGGTAGGCTGAGTGTAGATACTTTAAAATCTTCTATAGAATCGGTTTTATTACGTCACGAGTCTTTACGAACGGTTTTTAAGGAAAAAGATGGAATAGGTTATCAATTTATCCAAAAAAATAATAGTTTTTCGATAACAGAAATAGATTTACCCTTGTTAAAAGGAAATAAGACTATAGAAGATGTAATCAAAGAAGAGGTTTCTTATCCATTTGATCTATCTAGTGATTATATGTTACGGTGCAGTGTTGTCAAACTCTCAGAAGAGGAATATATTTTAGTTTTGGTATTACATCATATTGCCTCAGACGGTTGGTCGTTACCTATTTTGGTGCGAGAGTTAACAGGGTATTATAATTCGTTATTATTGGGAGAAGAAATGATTTTCCCAGAGTTACCTGTTCAATATTCAGATTATAGCATTTGGCAGCGGGAGTATTTGTCTGGAGACATTTTAGAAAAAAAACTACAGTATTGGGAGGCTCAATTATTAGGATCAGAACCTTTGGCTTTACCTACGGACTATGATCGCCCATTAATTCAAAGTACAGAGGGTTCGAGTTATGTTTTTACAATTTCAGAAGAAGCTACTAGAGGATTAAAGGAGTTATCTAGGACTAGTGGAAATACTTTGTTTATGGTTTTGTTATCAGTTTATAAAGTGCTATTGTATCGATATACAGGTCAAGGAGATATTTGCGTAGGCACCCCTATAGCTAATAGAGGACAATCCGAGGTTGCTTCTTTGATAGGTTTTTTTGTTAATACGATTGTATTGCGAAGTCGTTTAGAAGGAGGGCAATCATTTAAATCATTGTTGGAAGATATTAGAACTATGACCCTATCAGCATATGATCATCAAGATGTTCCTTTTGAGAAGGTTGTAGATCGCCTAGTAAAAACACGTGACCAGAGTAATACCCCCTTGTTTCAGACAATGTTTATATTCCAGAATAACGAATCTATTGCTGATTTTAGTTTAGGAGATGCTAGTGTTGAGATGATGGATATCGTTCAGGATACTTCTAAGTTTGATCTTAGCTTATCTGTTGTTAATAATTCTAATAGTTTAGTTATTAGTATGGATTATAGTACTTCGTTGTTTAAGGAGGATACTATTATCCGTTTTTCAGAACATTTTAAGGCATTGATAAGTTCTGTGATAGCAGATCCGATGAAATCGATAGGAAAGTTAGATATGCTTAATGAGTTAGAAGTAAGTGAGTTATTGGTGGATTTTAATGACACCAGTGTAGCTTATCCAAGAGATAAAACAATTTTGGATTTATTTAGGGATCAGGTAGCGTCCAATCCAAATAGAGTTGCCTTAGTTTTTGAAGATAAGGAGATGAGTTATGGAGAGTTGGATGAGCGCTCCAATCAGTTAGCACATTATTTACTAGATCAGGGCATCGATAAAGAAGCTTTGATTCCGATTTGCCTAGATCGGGGATTTGATATGGTCGTAAGTATTTTAGGAATTATGAAGAGTGGAGGGGCTTATGTTCCTCTAGACCCTAATTACCCTGAGGATCGTGTAGATTTTATTTTAGAGGATACAGGAGCAGGCCTGGTTCTTATAGACGCTGGTAAGGAGTTTTTATTTAAGAAAGATAATCTATTGGTTGTTTCTTTAGATGGTCTGGGAGAAGGTTTATGCAATCAACCCAAAACATTACCAAAAGATATTGTTACCCCAGATCAATTAGCATATGTTATTTACACTTCGGGATCTACAGGAAACCCTAAAGGGGTTATGGTAGAATATAAGGCATTGTTTAATTATATTTTATGGTCACATTCAAATTATGTTAAAAAAGAACTTCCGGTATTTCCACTGTATACATCTTTAGCTTTTGATTTAACAATAACATCGATATTCACTCCATTAATTTGCGGTGGCTTAATAAAAATTTATAGTAATAAAGATTTTCATTCTGAATTAGTAGATATAATAAAAGATGATACTAATGATTTTATAAAATTAACACCTTCTCATCTTAAACTTTTCTTATTTAGTAACACTTCTAAGAAAGTAGAATTCGTAAAGAAAGATTTTATAGTAGGAGGAGAACAATTAGAGAGCCAACTTGCAAATTCGTTACATGAACTTTTAGAAGAAGATTCTGTAATATGGAATGAATACGGGCCAACTGAAGCTACAGTAGGTTGTGTGAAATATAAATATGTAGCTTCGGGTAGGTCAACAGTTCCAATAGGTAAACCAGTCACGAATACCCAGATTTATATCTTAAACTCAGAATTAGGTTTGCAGCCTATAGGAGTTATCGGAGAGTTGTGTATTGGCGGGGTTCAGGTTGCCCGTGGTTATTTAAACCGTGAAGAGTTAACCAGAGATAAGTTTATAGAAAACCCTTTTAAAGAAGGCGATCGACTTTATAAGACAGGCGATTTTGCACGCTGGTTACCAGATGGCAATATAGAATTTATAGGCAGGAAAGACCATCAGGTTAAGATACGAGGTTATCGAATAGAGTTAGGAGAGATAGAGAATGCATTGGTAGAGTTACAAGAAGTCACCCAGGCAGTTGTTTTGGCTCTGGAAGACGATCAAGGTTCGAAGCGTTTGGTAAGTTATATTGTATGTGCAGAGTATTTTGATCAGGATTTGATCAAAGAAAGTTTAGGTAAGAAGTTACCGAGCTATATGGTTCCTGATTTGTATGTGTTTTTGGATAATTTACCATTGACCAGCAATGGTAAGATCGACAGAAAAGCATTACCCGATCCCGATGTAACGGGATTGATAACAGAGTATGTCGCTCCATTGACAGATAGAGAACGTATCTTAGTTGAGATATGGGAAGATTTATTAGGAGTAGAAGGTATTGGTGTAAGTAATAATTTCTTTGAGTTGGGAGGCGATTCGATCAAAGCAATTCAAATGGTTAGTCGCAGTAAGAATAAAGATCTTCATTTTAGTGTAAAAGATTTGTTTTCTTATCAGACTATCCGGGATTTATCGTCCAATATAAAAGATCCTGTTTTTATTGATAGTGAAGTTGGATTATTAGAAGGGGGGTTAGAATTATTGCCTATCCAACAAGAGTTTTTTGCCAAAGATTACCAAAAAGCAAACCACTATAACCAATCTGTATTATTAGATATCGATAAAGGTATCGATGCGGGTGATTTATCCATGGCTTTAGAGATGTTGGTGACCCATCATGATTCTCTTCGGTTACAGTTCGGTTCTCGAGAAGAAAGTGTATTACAGGAATATGGATCAACATCTGGTAGTTTAATCATTATACAGTTATCTAGGCTTTCAGATATTAATGATTTATGCGATTATTATCAGGGGGATTTAGATATTGAATCAGGTGATATTTGTCGTTTTGTTTTATTAGAGACTACCAATGAAGAGCGTTTTAATCGTTTATTGCTTGTGGTACACCATTTAGGGATTGATGGTGTTTCATGGCGTATTTTATTAGAAGACTTACAATTGTTATTAGAAGGTTTTTCCAGCGGTATAGTTCCAGAATTACCAGTAAAGCAAAGTTCTTATCGACAATGGGTGTCGGCATTAAAGGGTTATGCCAATGATGAAGATTTATTAGAAGAGTTTCCTTATTGGTCATCTATTTTATCTTCTGTATCAGAGTTTGCTCATGATACGGCTTATAGTGGCAATAGTAGTTATGGTGATGTTTCGAGTTATCGCACTGTTTTGGATAAGGATAGGACATCTGTTCTATTGCATGGAGCTCATAAGGCTTATGGTACAGAGATTAATGATTTGTTATTAAGTGCTTTGGCGTTGAGCTTAACGAATTGGTTAGATTCAGATCAGGTTGTTATTGGTTTGGAAGGCCATGGCCGTGAAGATCTTTTCCCTTCTATAGATGTGAGTAGGACAGTTGGTTGGTTTACGAGTTTATTTCCGGTTCTTTTAGAAGCTTCAACAGGGAGTGATATAGGGAGTGTTATAGCCAATACCAAAGATATGTTACGAGGTATTCCTGATAAAGGAATTGGTTATGGTGTTTTGCGATATTTATCAGAATCCGAAGAAGTTAGGTCTGTTTTAAGTCAGGATTTTGATTCGATACTCTTTAATTATCTAGGGGGATTTGATAATAGCGTAAAAGCAGAAGGGGGCTTAGGGTTTTCCTCAGAATCAAGAGGAAGAGATATTGCAGGTTCCAACGCTATTTTAAGTGTATTGACCATTAATAGTTTTATAGTTGATGGCGAGCTTTGTATGGATTGGGACTATGACAGTAATCGTTATATGGAGATTACTATAGTTGACCTTGCAGAGCAATATATGACCTTTTTAGATGCTATTCTATCGCATTGTGAGAGCTTAGATAGTCGAGTTTTTACTTCTAGTGATTATGGATTGCCACAGTCAGTGGTTTATGAATCCTTATGTAGTTTTACATCTTCCCCTGTTCATAAAGGTGTTATAGAGGATATTTATCCATTAAGTCCGTTGCAAGAAGGGATCTTGTTTCATAGTTTGTATGATACCGATAGTCCTTCTTATTTGGTTCAGTTCAGTTGTGATTTAGTAGGAGGATTAGATGTTTCTATTTTTCTAGAGAGTTGGAATCATTTATGTAACCAACATACTGTTTTACGTACAGGCTTTCATTCGAACTACTTTGATATAGCTGTTCAGTGTGTTTACGAATCTGTAGAGATCCCTATTGAGGAGTTGGATTATCGGTCTATGTCAGATTCTGAGCAATCTGAAGCTTTATCTTTATTATTAGCATCAGACCGTAATAAAGGTTTTGTTTTAGAAGACGCTCCTTTATGGCGTATTACTTTGATCCATTTACGAGATGATTGCACAAAGTTAGTATTTACGAATCATCATATTTTATGGGATGGTTGGTCGTTTTCTCAAATGATGAGTTCATTTATGAGTGCTTATAAAAGATTAAGTGAAGGTATCGAATTACCAGTAATACATCTAGATGCATATAAAGATCAGATTCGTCATTTAGGATCTCAGAGTTTATTAAAAGGTAAGAGGTATTGGCGAGATTATTTATCAGAAGTGGAAGAGCCGAGTTATTTGCCATTTTCAAATACAAATATTAGTCAGGGAATGGAGATGACCAATAGAGATAAGGTATTCGTTTTAGATAAAAAGATTACTGATAAATTATTGGTTTATACACAATCAGAACGTATAACTATTAATACGTTGTTACAAGGTTGTTGGTCATATTTATTATCGGTGTATACGGGTCGTAAGGATGTTGTTTTTGGAGCTACAGTATCAGGTAGGGATTCATCGATTTTAGGTATAGAGCATAAGGTAGGTTTGTATATCAACACGCTTCCTGTATGTACTCAAATAGACTCAAATATAAAGGTAAGTATTTGGTTACAAGATTTACAGCATGGCCATACGATAGGAAGGGAAGAGTTTAGTTATGTTCCTTTAGCTATGATTCAGTCAGATCAAGGTATCATAGGTTCATTGTTTGATAGTTTATTGATTTTTGAGAACTATCCTGTAGATGAAGCAGTATTAAGTTCAGAAGGGTTCTTAGGGTTAGAGAATATTGTAAGCGACGAACAGATTAATTATACATTAGGTATTACTTTTTATAAGACTTCAGATGGTTTGTCAGTTAAGTTGCAATATAACGATTCGGTTTTAAGCAGTGCTGTAGTTGATATGATCCAAGGTCATTTGTTAGTTGTTTTGGAGAGTATTGTGAACGGTGTTGAGTATATAAAAGATTTAGAGTACTTAACAGATATAGAGAAGCAGCAACTACTACTAGATTTTAATGACACCAGTGTAGCTTACCCAAGTGATAAAACAGTTTTGGATTTATTCAGGGATCAGGTAGCGTCCAATCCAAATGGAGTTGCTCTGGTTTTTGAAGAAAGTGAGATGAGTTATGTTGAGTTGGACGAGCGTTCCAATCAGTTAGCCCATTATTTACAAGATCAGGGTATCGATAAAGAAACTTTGGTTCCGATTTGTTTAGATCGGGGATTTGATATGATGATAAGCATTTTAGGGGTTATGAAGAGTGGGGGGGCTTATGTTCCTATAGATCCTAATTATCCCGAGGACCGTATAGATTTTATGTTAGGGGATACGGGAGCAGGTTTAGTTCTTACTGATGCTGGCAAGGAGTATTTATTTAAGGCAGATAGTTTGTTGGTTGTTTCTTTAAGTAATCTGGAAGAAGATTTATGGAACCAACCCAAAACATTACCCAAAGATATTGTTACCCCAGATCAGTTGGCCTATGTTATTTATACTTCTGGATCTACAGGAGTACCCAAAGGAGTTATGATAGAACATAGTGCATTATTTAATTTTATAAAAAGTATGGAAGAAAGCTTAATGATAGATAGTTCTATACAATTACTTAGTGTGACTAATTTTACTTTTGATATTTCCGTATTAGAAATGTTTTTACCATTATCTGTAGGAGGAGAGGTTATATTGTGTAGTCAGGAGACGAGTATTGATCCTATTTTGCTTTCAGCTTATATAGATAAGAAAAAGCCAAGTCATATTCAGGCAACTCCTTCTAGATGGCAGATTTTACTAGATGGGGGTTGGAAAAATAAGGATAAGGTTGTTTTGTTATCAGGGGGAGAGGCATTTCCAGAGAGGTTAAAATCAGGAATGTTAAATGCAGGAAATGAATTTATATGGAATTTGTATGGTCCTACAGAAACAACAATTTGGTCTACTATTAAAAAATTACCGCTTAATGAAAGAGTAAAAATAGGTACTCCTATTGCAAATACGCAGATTTATATATTAAATGGAGACTTAGAGTTACTACCTATTGGTGTTGTAGGAGAGCTATATATAGGAGGATCAGGATTAGGACGAGGTTATTTAAACCGTACAGAATTAACACAAGAAAAATTTATAGACAATCCATTTCTAGAAGATGGTCGAATGTATCAGACAGGTGATCTGGCGAGATGGTTACCAGATGGCAATATAGAGTTTATAGGCAGAAAAGATAATCAATTAAAGGTTCGAGGTTATCGTATTGAGTTAGGCGAGATTGAGAATGCACTAGTACAATTACAAGAAGTTACCCAGGCAGTTGTTTTAGCTAGAGAAGATGATCAAGACTCAAAACGTTTGGTTGGTTACATAGTTTGTTCAGGAGATTTTGATCCAGAGAGTATCCAAGAAAACCTGAGTAAGAAATTGCCAAACTATATGGTTCCCGGTTTATATATGGAGATGGATAATTTTCCTTTAACTAATAGTGGTAAGATAGACAGAAAAGCATTACCTGATCCAGATATAACCGCACTATTAAAGGAATATGTAGCTCCTTCTACGGATACAGAACGAATATTAGTTGAGATATGGGAAGAGTTATTAGGAGTAGAAGGTATTGGAGTAAAGGATGATTTCTTTGAATTAGGGGGATATTCTTTATTAGCAATGAAGTTAAAAACAAAAGTATCTATAAGCTTTGAAGTTGATGTTGATATTCGGAAGATTTTTGAAATTAAAGTACTTAAAAATTACGCCCAATTTCTAGAATTATTAATTAGAAGACAAGAAGCAGAAAGAAACTTAAACAACGAATATGAGGTACATACCTTATAAAAATTAAAATTAAAGATGAACGAAAATAAAATTATAGATATTATACATCAGGCTGAAACAAATAAGGTTCAATTGTTTGTAGAAGATGGAGAACTTAAGTTTAAATCACAGAAAGGATATCAATTAGATAAAGAGGTTATAAAAACTTTAAAGGAAAATAAAACTAATATTATTTCCTTCCTAAAAAAGGAACTAGATCAGGATAATGAGGTCGTTCCGGCTATAGAGCGTCATATTTCACCTGATTTTATCCCTTTGTCTTATTCTCAAGAGCGATTGTGGTTTATCGATAAGTTGCAGGGTAGTTTACATTATCATATACCTGGAGTTTTTCGTGTAAAAGGCGCTTTAGATATTTCGTGTTTAGAATCTTCGATCCTTAAGGTTTTATCGCGTCATGAATCCTTGCGTACAGTTTTTGGTGAGGAGGATGGAGTTGGCTATCAGAAGATACTAGAGGTTGATAATTTTTCGATTCGTGTCCTTGATTTTGATTCAGGGTTGGGAGAGGAAGGGTTAGATGCTTTGATTAGAGAAGATATTTCTCTTCCATTTGATTTGAGTAGTGATTATATGCTTCGTTGTAGTGTTATTGAGTTATCGTCTTCAGAGTTTATTTTGCTCTTGGTTTTACACCATATTGCTTCAGATGGTTGGTCTTTATCTATTTTGGTAGAGGAGATGGTTGGCTATTACAATTCGAAGTTATCGGGCGAGGATTTGTTACTTCCTCCTCTTCCTGTTCAGTATTCTGATTATAGTATTTGGCAGCGTGATTATTTGTCAGATTCGAGGTTATCTTCGAAGTTATCATATTGGTTGGATCATTTATCAGGAGTTTCGCCTTTACTGTTTCCCACAGATTATGCCCGTCCTGTTGTTCAGAGTACATCAGGATCTCGTTATGTTTTTGATATTAGTTCTGCGGTTACTTCAGGGCTACATTCTCTTTCGCGTTCGAGTGATAGTACGCTGTTTATGGTTTTATTATCGGTTTACAAGGTTTTGTTATACCGTTATACAGGTCAGGAAGATATTTGTGTAGGTACCCCTATAGCAAACCGAGGTCAATCAGAGGTTTCTTCTTTGATCGGATTTTTTGTAAACACATTGGCTTTACGTAGTCATTTGAGTGGTGATCAGTCTTTTCGTAGTTTTTTATCTGCAGTTCGAGAAATGATGATGCAGGGTTATAAGTATCAGGATGTTCCCTTTGAGAAGGTTGTCGATGGTTTGGATATTGCCCGAGACCAGGGTCGTACGGCTTTGTTTCAGACGATGTTTACCTTACAGAACAATACTAGTATTTCAGATTTACAGTTAGGAGATAGTTGTGTTGAGTTGTTGGATATTGCCCGTGATACTTCTAAGTTTGATTTTAGTTTTACAGTTACCGAGGGCGCTTCGGGCTTATCGGTTGAAGTAGAATACTGCACTTCCTTGTTTAAGGAGGATACTATCATTAGGTTATGCGATCATTTTGTTTCTTTATTGACTTCTGTTATTTCTACCCCAGACGAGTCTTTAAGCCGTTTGGTTATGTTAAGTGATTTGGAGCGGGAAGAGTTATTGTTAGATTTTAATGCTACGGCTGTTGATTATCCTATGGATAGTACTGTTTTGGATTTATTTCAAGATCAGGTAGTGTCTAATCCAGATCGTGTTGCTTTGGTATTTGAAGATCAGGAGATGAGTTATGGGGAGTTGGATGCGCGTTCTAACCGATTAGCCCATTATTTATTATCTCAGGGGGTAGGAGAAGAAACGTTGGTGCCTATTTGTATAGATCGAAGTTTTGATATGATTATTGGTGTTTTGGGTATTTTAAAGAGTGGAGGGGTTTATGTTCCTATTGATCCGGCATATCCCATGGACCGTATTACTTTTATGTTGAAAGACACTGATGCAGATTTGGTTGTTGTTGATTCAGGAAAGGAATCTTTGTTTGAAGGGATGAGTGTAACAATGATTGTTTTGGATGATTTATCAGAAGAGTTATATCATTACCCAGATAGCGCTCCAGAGGTTGATATTACCACAGATAATTTAGCTTATGTTATTTATACATCAGGTACAACAGGAGTTCCTAAAGGAGTTTTATGTGAACATAAAGGAGTTTTAAACTTGGTACTAAGTCAGATAGAATATATGGAGTTGAGTGAGAAGGATAATGTGTTACAATTTGCCTCTATTGCTTTTGATGCGTTTGGTTTTGAATTATATTCAACGATACTCTCTGGGGGAAAATTAATATTAGTAAAAAATGGAGATTTAAAATCAAAAGAAATAGTAAAAGAATTGATTTTAAAAAATAATGTAACAGTAGCTACATTACCTCCTTCCTATCAAATGATTTTAAAAGATATTTTATTTTCAATAAGAATAGTGGTATCTGCAGGAGAGGCATTACATATTCCTACAACAAAAAAGTTACAAACTAACGGTGTAAAAGTTATTAATGGTTACGGCCCTACAGAAAGTACAGTTTGCGCAACAATGTCTACTAAACCAATATATTCACAAACGATAGCAACTATAGGAAAACCAGTGTCTAACACCCAAATTTATATATTGAATGAAGGCTTGGATTTACAACCTACAGGTGTTATCGGTGAGTTATGTATTGGAGGAATTCAGGTTGCCAGAGGGTATTTAAACCGCCCATCTTTGAGCGATCAGAAGTTTATAGCCAACCCTTTTATAGAAGGTGATCGTTTGTATAAGACAGGCGATTTGGCACGTTGGTTACCTAGTGGTGATATAGAGTTTATAGGCCGTAAGGACAACCAGGTTAAGATACGAGGTTATCGTATAGAGTTGGGAGAGATAGAAGCATCACTGGATGGATTGGCAGGAGTTACCCAGTCTGTTGTATTATCTTTGAAAGACCCCCAAGGTTCGAGTTATCTGGTTGCTTATGTGGTTAGTGGTGTTACTGGTATAGATCAGTTGACCCTTCAGGATGAATTACGAAATACATTACCCGCTTATATGATTCCTGGGATTTTTGTCTTTTTAAATAGTTTTCCATTGACCCATAATGGTAAGATTGATCGTAAATCTTTACCCTCTCCAGATCTTAGCAGTCAATTAAAGGAGTATGTTTCTCCGAGTACAGAAACAGAGCGTTTGCTGGTTGGTATCTGGGAGGACCTGCTAGGTATTGAAGGAATTGGGATTACCGATAATTTCTTTGAACTAGGGGGTGATTCAATCAAAGCGATCCAATTGGTTAGCCGTGGCGCTTCTAAAGGATTTCATTTTGCCGTTCAGGATATTTTCACATATCAGACCGTTATGGGGCTATCATCGAATTTGCAAGTAGAACAGCGTGTTGAAAAGGAGGAAGGTTTTTTATCAGGACCTCTGGGATTATTACCGATCCAGGAATCTTTTTTCGCTAAGGGATATGCTGATGCGGATCATTACAACCAAGCGGTATTATTAACTATTGATAAGGGTATTAGCAGTGATGATTTATCACGAGCTGTTGATCTTTTGTATACCCATCATGACTCTCTTCGAATACAGTTTGAAATATCTGGAGGAGTTGTTACCCCCCGTTATAGTCCATTTAAGGGTGAGGTGATAGTTGATCAGGTTTCTAGTCTTTCTGATATTACCTCTTTGTGTGATTATTATCAAGGTGATTTGAGTATTGAGAAGGGAGACCTGTGCCGTTTTGTACTATTACAGACTCCAGAAGGAGAGTTGTATAACCGATTGTTTATAGTGATCCACCATTTAGGTATTGATGGTGTTTCGTGGCGTATTTTGTTAGAGGATTTAGTTTTTTTATTAGAAGGGTTACAGGATGGAGTTGTTCGGGATCTACCGGTTAAGGGGAGTTCCTATCGTCAGTGGTCCTCAGCTTTACAGGAGTATGCTCAGGATGTTGTTTTATTAGAAGAGCTACCTTACTGGCAGGGAGTTTTATCATCTATTGTTGATTTTCCACAGGATACAGATTACAAAGGAGATAGTATTCAGGGGGATTTGGTTACCTATCAATCAGTTTTAGATGCCTCGGATACCAATTTACTGTTACAGGGTGTTTCTGGTGCATATGGTACAGAGATTAATGATTTGTTATTAAGTGCTTTGGCTTTAACATTAGGGGATTGGTTAGATTCAGATCGATTTGTTATAGGATTAGAGGGTCATGGTCGTGAGTCATTATTTTCTCATTTAGATATCACACGTACAATTGGTTGGTTTACGAGTTTGTTTCCTGTTGTCTTAGATGGTTCAGGAGATTTGTCAGAGGTTATCAGTAGAACCAAGGATATGTTACGTGATTTACCTGATAAGGGTATTGGTTATGGAGTGCTACGTTATTTATCAGAGTCCTTAGATGTTCGCGAGTCTTTAAGTAAGGATTTTGAGACAATTATTTTTAATTATTTAGGAGGTTTTGATAATAGTTTCAAAGAAGATGGTTTGTTAGGGTTTTCAGGAGGTTCTACCGGAGATGCTATTTCCAGGAATAATAGAGTTAGTAATTATTTATCGATCAACAGTTTGATAGTTGATGGGGAGTTGCGTATGGATTGGAGTTATGACAGCAACCGTTATCAAGGCGATACCATTGCAGATTTGTCAGAGCTATATATGTTTCATTTACGTTCGATATTGTCCCATTGCCAGGGTATTGATGGCCGTATTTATACTCCTGGAGATTATGGTTTACCCCTGTCTGTAGGTTGGTCTGATTTAGTGTCCTTTAAGGAATCTTCAGTTCATAAGGGTGTTGTAAGTGATCTATACCCTTTAAGTCCTTTACAAGAGGGTATTTTGTTTCATAGTTTATATGACAGTACTACCCCAGCTTATTTGGTTCAGTTAAGTTGTGATTTGTTAGGAAGTGTTGATCTTTCTATTTTCCTTGAGAGTTGGCGTTATTTATGTGATCGTCATACGATCCTACGAACAGGCTTTCATTCTAATTCCTTAGATATTGCGGTTCAATGTGTATATGAAGCTATAGACCTTCCTATTGAGTGTTTGGATTACCGTTCAATGTCCTCTTCTGAACAAGAATCCTCCTTATCTTCTATATTGGGGTTACATAATCAGGAAGGTTTTGTATTAGAAAATGCTCCTTTATGGCGTATTACCCTGATTCGATTAGAAGATACCCGTACACGTTTGGTATTTACGAATCATCATATTTTATGGGATGGTTGGTCATTTCCTCAATTGATGGGAGATTTTATAAACATTTACAAGGGGTTGTTGCAAGGACAAAATATATCTCATAAGGATATTGATGCTTACCGGGATCAGGTTTTTCATTTGAAGGGCAAGAATTTATCAAAAGGCAAGGAGTATTGGCAGGCTTACCTTTTAGGATTGGACTCTCCTGTTTATTTACCATTTAGCTCTTCCAATATAACTCAAGAGATGGAAATGACTAATACTGAAAAGATAATCGTTTTAGATAAAGAGTTAACAGATGATTTGTTGTCTTATTGTCAATCTTCTCGTATTACTATTAATACATTATTACAGGGGTGTTGGTCTTATTTATTATCGAAGTATACAGGTCGTAGGGATGTTGTTTTTGGAGCTACTGTTTCTGGTCGTGATTCTTCAGTTTCATCAATGGAGTCTCGGGTAGGTCTTTATATCAATACGATTCCAGTACGTGCTTTATTAGATGATGAGGTTGCGATTGTTCCGTGGTTAGTAGCGTTACAACAAGGTCATACGACAGGCAGGGAAGAGTATAGTTATGTTCCTTTATCAGAAATACAATCAGACATTGGTATTACAGGGACTTTATTTGATAGCTTATTGGTTTTTGAGAATTACCCTGTAGATCAGGTTATATTGGGGTCAGAAAATTTTTTAGAAATAGAGAATGTTATAGTTGATGAGCAAATACACTATACATTAGGGATTCTTTGTCATACGTCTTCATCAGGGTTGAGTATTAAGTTTCTGTATAATGACACTATTTTAAGCAGTAGTATAATTGATATGCTTCAGGGGCATTTGAAAAACGTTTTAGAGAGCATTGTTAATGGAGCCGAGTATATAAAGGATCTAGAATACATATCATCAACAGAGCAGGATAAGTTATTGTTAGATTTTAATGCTACGGCTGTTAATTATCCTAAAGATAGTACTGTTTTGGGTTTATTTCAAGATCAGGTAGAGTCTAATCCAGATCGTGTTGCTTTGGTATTTGGAGATGCTACAATGACTTATGGAGAGTTGGATTCGCGTTCGAATCGGTTGGCTCATCATCTATTATCCCAAGGTTTAGGAGAAGAAACGTTGGTGCCTATTTGTGTAGATCGAGGTTTTGATATGATTGTTGGTATTTTGGGTATTTTAAAGAGTGGGGGAGCTTATATTCCTATTGATCCGGCATACCCCATGGATCGTATTACTTTTATGTTGAAAGACACCGATGCAGATCTGGTTGTTGTTGATTCAGGCAAGGAATCTTTGTTTGAAGGAATGAATGTGACTGGGATTATTTTGGATGATTTATCAGAAGAGTTATATAATTATCCAGATAGTGTTCCAGAGGTTGATATTACCCTGGATAACTTAGCTTATGTTATTTATACTTCAGGTTCTACTGGAACCCCAAAAGGAGTAATGATAGAACATGGTTCGTTATATTCTTTATTGATTACAATGTCAGATAAGTATCCATTAAGAGAAGAAGATCGAATGTTGTTAAAGACTACTTTTACATTTGATGTTTCCGTTTATGAGCTTTTTGGTTGGGTTATTGGAGGAGGAAGTTTAGGAATATTACCAAAAGGAGAAGAGTTAGATATGTCCAGATTTATAGGAAGTATAACCTCCTTGAATGTGACACATTTAAACTTAGTTCCCTCCTTGTTTTCAATATTTTTAAAGGAGTTGCAATTTTCAGGAATTGATCAGGTTTCCAGTTTAAGATATATTTTATTAGCAGGAGAGGTACTTCCACAATCTTTGGTTGCTGTTTACCATGAGTTAGGGTTGGATGCTTTTCTGGATAATGTTTATGGTCCAACAGAAGCTACAATTTACAGTTCCAGTTATCAGACAAGCCTTTTAACCTCTAGATTGGAGAGGGTTCCGATAGGTTCCCCTTTAAGTAATGTTCAGGCATATATTCTGGATGATTATGTATCACTGGTTCCAGTAGGTGTTATTGGTGAGTTATGTATTGGAGGAGTTCAGGTTGCCCGTGGATATTTGAACCGTCCATCTTTGACCGATGAGAGGTTTATTGCCAACCCCTTTGTAGAAGGAGCTCGTTTGTATAGGACAGGAGATTTGGCACGATGGTTACCTAGTGGTGATATAGAATTTATAGGACGTAAGGACAACCAGGTTAAGATACGGGGGTATCGTATAGAGCTGGGAGAGATAGAGACTTCTCTAGAAGCTTTACCAGAAGTCTCTCAAGCATTAGTGTTATCAAGATCAGATAAAAATGGAGAGCAACGTTTAGTATCTTATGTGATTCCTAATTTAGAAAAACTGGAGATATTGGATAATGAAGAAGAATTAGATATTTCTGATTCACATATTTCAGATTGGGAAGAACTGTGGGAACGAATATACGGCGATGAAGATACTTTGGAGCTATTAACTCAGCCAGATGATTTTAATATAATTGGTTGGAATAGTAGTTATACAGGCGAAGCAATCGCTACAGCTGAAATGAAAATATGGAGAGAATCTACTGTTGCCAGAATACAAAGGTTTTCTCCAGATAAAGTATTGGAAATAGGCTGCGGTACAGGTCTTTTGTTATCACAAATAGCTATTGATACATCATTGTATTATGGAACAGATATTTCGGGATCTAGCTTATCTTATATTGACCAGAAATTAGTAGGAAACCTTCCGAAAAAGACAGAAATAAAACTATTTAAACAAGAGGCGAATGATTTTATGGGATTAACGGATAATAGTTATGATATGATTATTTTAAATTCGGTAATCCAATATTTTTCTGGACCTGAATATTTAGAGGAAGTTTTGATTAAATCACTAGCCTTAGTTCAGGATGGAGGATGCATTTTTATAGGAGATGTCCGAAGTAAAGAATTATTAAAATCATTCTTTTTGGACATAGAATTGTTTAAGTCAGAAGAAAATGCCTTTTTAAACCAAATATATGAACGTTCTATTAACAATGCTCGAGAGGAACATGAATTAGTTGTAGATCCAGGTTTTTTTAAGAGATTACGATTAGCTAATCCTCGTATCAGCCATATCGAGTTAAATCTTAAAAGAGGGGATTTTTACAACGAACTGACCCGTTTCCGATACGATGTTATACTTCATATTGGCAAAGAGAATGTAAAGGTTTCATCCTCAGATACAATTGATTGCCAAAAAGAAAAAATTAATACGTCTCAAATAGAAAATTTATTAAAATCCAAAGATTTAGATAAATTCACTTTAAAGAACCTTACTAATGATAGGTTAGAGGATATTAATCAAACTCGAGATATTATATTTGGTTCAGAAACTCCAGAGAAAAAGTCAGATTTACTGCTTAAGAAAACATTGGCTTCAACTAATAATCTTATCAATATGGATATATGGTGGGACTTAGGAGAGGCTTTAGGCTATCATACAACGATTTTCCTAAACGATAAAGATCCTCGGGGAGAGTATAATGTTGTTTATGTCAAAGAGGAATTAATGGAATCCGGTATTGCATTGGACAATACGGACAATGTTATTTTGGATAACCCTTTGGAAGAGTATACAAATTTGCCAATCTTTCATAGGCTGAGTCAAAAGTTACCTTCTTGTTTGAAGAAGAATTTATCTAAAAAACTACCAGAATATATGATTCCCGGGTTATATGTAATTTTAAATTCTTTTCCTTTAAATTTTAATGGTAAGATTGACAGGAAGGCATTGCCGGATCCAGGTATAACAGATTTGATCACTCAGGAGTATGTCGCTCCGGTTACTGCTACAGAAAAAGAATTAACGTCAATTTGGGAGGAGGTATTAGGAATAAATCGCATAGGTATGAATGATAACTTTTTTGAATTAGGGGGACATTCATTATTAGCAATAAGATTACTGTCCAAGATCAACAATAAGTTTAAACAAGAGTATTCAATATTGCAGGTATTTCAATACCCTACTATAAAGTTGTTTAGTGAATTTTTAAGTTATGGCGAGATAGGTTTTAATTCTTCGGGACTTGTGAAAATAAGTAAAACTATTTCAAAAGATAAAAATACGATTTTCTGTGCCCCTGGTGCTGGAGGAAATATAGTTTCTTTTTATACCTTGGCAGAGGAACTAAAAGAATGTTCAAATATATATGGATTTCAAGCTTATGGATTAGACAAAAAGAGCGATGCATTGAAAAGTGTAGAAGAAATAGCTGCTAGAAATATCCATGATATGCAAAAGGTGGTGCCAAATGGCCCTTATAAATTAGCAGGATATTCGTTCGGTTCAATGATAGTTTACGAAATGGCATTACAATTAATTAGTAAAGGTTTTAAAGTTGATGAGCTAATTATTTTTGACGGAATACCATATATAGACGAAGAAACTCCTAAACATCTATATAGCCAGGGCAGAGAAAGTATTGTTAAAAATCTAATTAGTATTTATGATATGATTATGGAGTTCAGTGAGAAGAAAACTGAAGAAACAAAAATTTATGAAGAAGGCTTGATATCAAAGTCAGAAGAAGAACAGATTGATATAATATATAATAAGTTGATGCTTTTTGAAGTTGACTTTTTTTCAAAAGAGATTTTTAAAAAATTCATAAATGTACATTCGATTCAAACGCAGGCAATGTTCAAATTTCGACCAGATAGGAAAGAAAAAATGAATGTTCCTATAAGCATATTCATTCCTAGTGAAACCGATATAGAATTGATTGAAAAAACTTGGTCAAATATTACGAGTTCTGAGGTTGTGATACGTGAAGTTTCAGGAGAACATCTCACAATGTTAAACCAACCATACATTGTAGAAATAACAAAAAATATAATGCAAAACTTTAATAAATAAATTTTGGATCATTTGATCTTATAAAATTAATCATAGGAAAGAACTTCTTCTTGAAAATGAGAAAGAGGGAGTTCTTATATTAAAACGCTTTTTATTAAAGGCGAATAAATAGATAAAGAATATTACATAATGAAAGTTATAGCTTTTTTATTTAAAAATGTCGATAAAGTCAAAATGACGTTTTTACTATTACTTGCACTAACTACTGGATTAATAAATACTCTAATATTATACTGTATAAACGGTTTTATTGATGAATCTATTCTGAAAAATGAAACGAACGGTATATTATATAGTGCCGGTATAGTATTGTTTGTGATATTGAATGTTATCTTTTTCTGGGGGCTAATAAAAGTTTCAGAAGAACTAATGGCTAATATTAAGATTAATATATTTAATACTATCCTAACAAAATCAGGATTTAAAAAAATAAATGAGTATAAAGATTATATCTACACAACAGTGTCAAGTGATGTAAATATAATTTCTGAAAGCTTATTACAACTTGTCCACATTATTATATCTGTAGCTACCGTTTTATCCTGTTTTATTTACATGGGTTGGTTATCTTGGAAATTATTATTGCTAACATTAGGAATGTTGGTAATAAGTGTTTTAACATTTATATTGCTTTTTAAAATTGCGTATCCCCAATTGGAAAAATCAAGAAATCTTCAAGATGAAATAATATCTTTATTAAATCAAATACTTAATGGGTTTAAAGAGTTGAAAATATTTAGCAAAAAGAATAAGGTAATCGAATCCATAGTAAAAGCTAAGATTAATGAAGTATATAAACATAAAGTAAATGCGTTGACAAAATTGTCAATTATGGCTATTCTGGCAAGTACAATATCATTTTGTTTTTTAGGAATATTATTAATTGTTTTTCCAATTTATTTTCCAAAAGAAAAATCGGTAATTGTAAGTTTTGCAATTGTTTTTTTATTTTTATTGAAACCATTAGAATCAATAATTAGCCTTTTGAGTTTTATATCTCAGGCTAACATAGCGACAAAGAAAATTCTAAATATTTCAAATTTATTAGAAGAAGAACAGCCAAAGTTCGATAGTAATAAAGTCTCTTTTTTTGAGGATATATTAATAAATGATTTAAGCTATACCCATTATGATACACATCATAAATTTAATGTAGGGCCAATTGATTTTGATCTAAAAAGGAATGAGATAGTTTTTATTTATGGAGGAAACGGAAGCGGAAAAACTACGTTTATAAACTCTCTTATAGGGATATATAATCCGGATATTAAGGAAAGATATCTTAATCAAACTAAAATATCTTCTGAACAGTGGAATACTTTTATTACTAATAATGTAGCGCCAATTTTTAGCGATTTTTATTTGTTTGATAAGTTGTATGAAATAGATACTATTGATAAAGTTAAAGTGAACAAATATTTTGAGTTATTCGAGATCACCGATAAAGTATGGATTGACAATGATCGATTTTCAACTATAGATTTGTCAACTGGTCAACGAAAAAGATTAGCTTTGATAAGTGCCTTGTTGGAAAATAGGCCAATACTTATATTGGATGAATGGGCGGCAGATCAGGATCCATATTTTAGAAATAAGTTTTATACCCAAATTTTGCCTTGGTTAGTAAATGAAGAAGACAGAACAATAGTTGCAATTACGCACGATGACAAATATTTTAATGTAGCGGATCGTTTATTCAAGATGGAGTATGGAACACTGATAGAACATAAGAAGTTAGATACTAAAGTAATCTTCTAAACTAAAAAATGAATAGATAAGAGTGAAACCATTACAATTACAGTACTTTTTCATTTGGGAGGCTTTAGGACTTTTAAACACTTCTATACTTACTATGTCCAAGAGCCATGTATATTCTCCCGGTGTAATTACACCGAATCAATTTGTTACGGTAGTGGCAGAAATTTTGGACGAAAATAATATTCCAACTTCGATATTTGCCAGTACTGAAATATATGTCTATTAAACTCTCCCTAATAAATTTTGAAATTAAGGATGATAACTGAAGATAAATATGAGGAAATAAGCTCAGATGATTGGTCGAGTGTAAAAGCTATTCTTATAACAGAGCAAAGAAATTTATGAGGAGAGGTTATAGCTGAAAATGTAGAAGTTATCATTTGTAATAAATCAGAAAAAAGAATGTTTCAAGGTGAAAACCTGAATGCATACAAATTCGATATAAAACTTAATGACACACATTTATATGGTGTAAGATGTACAAATTTAAAAGTTCAACAAAACGATGCAACTACACTATCATATTGATCAATTAAGAAAACATGTAGATAATGAAGAACACCAAATTAAAGTTGAAAGGCATATTAACGCAATAATTCGAGAAGTTGAGTCTGGAGGTGTAATTGTAGAAAAAGAACAGCTAATTATTTTTCATAAGATATGCTCTAGAATGAAAAAGTACAAATATCAGTTTACAAAGAATATTGATAAAGTAGATTATAAAATACTATTAGTCTAGTGTATCCACACTTAATCAAATAACAAATAACTAAAGTTCAGTAAAACGATGTAGTACTTTAATGATCAAATAAAGGACGAATAAGTTTTGATACAAGTTTGATATTACTCACTAAGTATAAATAAATTTCGACACAAACCTAGCATTCCATACTGCTATCTAAATGGCGAATAATAAGTTTTTACACAAATACATCGTTGTCTTTCAGATATTTGATTAATAGGTTAATATAAACAAAACCGTTGTGCTTGTTTTCTAAAATTGTTAATTGATGTAAAACCGTAATCTTTTGATTTTAAAAAACGGTATATTCCCCGGATTTTAACCCTTAAATATAGCATTATAATGAACTATTTTTTTTATACCGTTTTAATATTTTTATTGTTCACTTTCTTCATTGCCTTAATTAAAAAGAATTCTAAACACTCAGCACTTGTTAATAAGCATAACAAACTATTTAAATCTTTAAAAGAACTCAGTGCTAAATTCAAGGGTTTGTCAGAAAAATTTGAAACATATCAAAAAGAAACTGACTATCTTAAAAAATATGAACCTATAAGAGATATAGAAGATGAATTAAAAAAAATAACTATCCAAATGGAAGTTGTAATACAAAAAGCTAATAATGATGCAACTGAAATAAAAAAAGAAGCAAGGGAAAAAGCAAGGCAAACTAAAGAGAGAGCAGAAAAAGCTTTAGAAGAAGCTTATCTAATGGCTAGCAAAATAGAAAACAATGCTCAAAAAAAGGCAGTTGAAATAGCTGGAGAAGCCTGGGAAGCTAAAAATAAGGCAGAGCAATACCAAAAGACCATTAAAGCAATGAAAAACATTATTAAAGGATATGGTGATGAATATTTGATTCCTGGACATAGTCTTTTGGATGAACTTGCTGAAGAATATGATCATAAAAAAGGTGGTCAGGAGTTATTACGAACTCGTAATTTAATAAAATCAATGATTAAAAATGATGAAGTAGCAGAATGTGATTATGTGGATGAGTATCGTGCCAATAAAGCTAAAGAGTTTGTAATTGATGCCTTCAATGGTAAAGTAGATACCATAATGGCAAAAGTAAAACACGATAATTATGGTAAACTGCTACAATCTCTACAAGATGCTTTTAGACTAGTGAACCATAATGGTGAATCATTTAAAAATGCTAGAATAAAAGAAAAGTATTTTGAAGTAGTTTTAGATCAGTTAAAAATTGCTGTAACAGTACAAGAATTGAAAAAGAAAGATCAGGAAGAGCAAAAAGCCATTAGAGAAGCTATGCGTGAAGAAGAAAAAGCACGTAGAGAATATGAAAAGGCAATAAAGCAAGCGGAAAAAGAGGAAAAAATGCTGGCAGAGGCTATGAGAAAAGCCGAAGAACGATTAGGTAAAGCTGCAGCAGATGAAAGAGCTAAATTTGAAGCTGAATTAGAAGAAATAAAACGCCAATTATCAGAAGCTGAAGAAAGAGGGCAACGTGCCATATCAATGGCGCAGCAAACTAGAAGAGGTTATGTTTATATTATTTCAAATATTGGTTCTTTTGGAGAAAACATTTTTAAAATAGGATTGACTAGAAGGCTTGAACCTATGGATAGAGTTAAAGAATTGGGAGATGCTTCCGTACCTTTTTCCTTTGATGTCCATGCAATGATACATGCGGAAGACGCTCCTCAATTAGAAAAAAAATTGCATGAAGAGTTCGAAATTAATAGGTTAAACAAAGTTAATTATCGCAAAGAATTCTTTTCAGTACCAATTCATCAAATTAAATCCAAAATAGAAGAGCTAGGACTTGAAACACATTGGACAATGAAAGCTGAAGCCTTAGAATATAGAGAAAGTCTGGAAATCAACAAACTAAAACCAGAACTTGTAAGTGTAAACAACTAATGCTTAACCATGATATACAAGTGTGAGATTATTGGTGTCATTTCCATTTTTTAATATCAAAAGTGATGATTATAAAGGAATTAAACATAGTAAGAGATTTAAGTAATCCATAAAGTATAAAAACCTAATTTTTTAAATGGAGTATAAATTATTTGGGATCTATTTGAAAGATAGAATTGATATTTATCAATTGTTAATAGTGTTTAGATCTTAATTAGTAAAAACGTTTAGAAATGAAAAACTCAATAAAACTATATAGAGGTCAGTAGTTAGTTACTTATAATTTCTTTTTGATAAATTTTATCACTATCGACCATTTTGTTTATTAGATTATTGAATATCGTGTCTTTTCTCTGAGAACGATTTATTCTAAAACAAAACTCATTAAAGGTAGTGTCCAATAAACTGTGTAAATAAAAAATAGGCGGGTTTTAAAACCCGCCTATTTTTTTTGTTTAATTTTAATAACACAGTTTTCTTATGGAAGATTTAAAGAAACAATTTTTGAACAGTGGCTTACTAGATGGTCTAAAGACCGAAGCCGAATTAATCAATTTATTAAAACAACTACACAGTACTGCTTTAGAATCAATGTTACAAGGTGAGCTTGATGCTCACTTGGGGTATCCCAAAAATGGTAAAAGTCTTGCTGGTAATTCTCGAAACGGAACCACTAGTAAACAGATCAAGACTGAATTTGGTAAAAGTGAGATTACCGTTCCTAGAGACCGTAAAGGCAGCTTTGATCCCGTTGTGGTTCCTAAACACAAGAGCAATTCCTTATCTGTTGAAAATATAGTAATCTCTCTTTATGCTAAAGGAATGAGCGTGTCAGATATAGAAGACGAACTTCAGGAGATTTATGGGTTTAAACTCTCTACTTCGGCTATTTCAATTATTACAGACAGGGTTACCAACACGTCTTAGATTGGCAAAATCGACCTTTGGAGAGTGTTTATTGTGTTGTCTGGATGGATGGCATTGTCTTTAAGGTTAGACAAGCTGGAAAAGTGATCAATAAGACTATTTATCTAGCTGTAGGGCTCAATCGCGAAGGATATAAAGAACTAATGGGTATGTGGCTTGGGCATAATGAGTCTGCTGCATTTTGGCAAGGCGTGCTTACTGATATTAAAGCCCGTGGTGTAGAGGATATTTTAGTAACAGTAACAGATAATCTTAATGGTTTTACCCAATCCATCAAAAACGTATTCCCAACAGCAGACACTCAAATCTGTGTAGTACATCAAATACGAAATAGTGCACGGTATGTGGTGTGGAAGGACAAAAAAGCCTTTACTGGAGATATGAAACATATTTATAATGCTCCAAATAAAGAAATGGCTAAAGCAGAACTAGATCGATTTGCAGAAAAATGGAATAACAAATATCCATATGCCGTGCAATCTTGGCAAAAAAACTGGGATGAACTTACTGTGTTTTTTGACTTCCCATTAGAGATTAGAAAAATCATTTACACCACAAATCTAATTGAAAACCTGAATGGTAAAATTAGAAAATATACCAAAAACAAAATGACGTTCCCAACAGATGATGCTCTCAAAAAATCAGTATATTTAGCTTTAATGCAAATTACTAAAAAGTGGACAGCTCCAATACATAATTGGGGATTGATACTTAATCAGTTCTTAACTATATTTGAAAAACGGGTCCAACTCTAAAAAGTCAAACCCGCTGAAGTTTTATTTACACAAAATTTTGGATACTGTCTCATTAAAATATCTGTTTAAGTTAAAATCACTTACCCAACAATAAGTTGTTCTGATCCAAGCTTTGATTTGATGAATCATTGTGTGGAGTGCCTTAAAGTTAAGCCCTTTGTTACTTTCTATTTGGGTAATATTGTATACCTTGGCGATAGGTCTGTATCCTCTCCATTTATCAGTGGTTACTTTGGCTTTTCTGCTAATATGATTGACAAACATATATTGCAATGATCTAGCAGAAAAATCTTCTATTTTCAGAGCATACATTCTTTTTATTTTTCCTTCTTTAGTAAGCTCTACCGCTGTAATAGCCTTCTTTTTCTTAGCATTATAGCTGCGACCTATTTTACCTTGTTCATAACCTCCCAAAACAAATTCATCTACCTGGACATTACCATCCATTGGATGGTTTTTACTGGAGTTCATGGCTTCCCTTACTTTAAGCATAAATAAACGGGCTGTTTTTTCAGTAATCCCATAACGAATACCCATTTGACTAGCAGATAAACTCTTAGTAGTAGTGGCCATTTCAAAACAAATAAAAAAAGCAGTACGTACTCCAAAACGAACCCTGTGAAATATTGTATTGGCAGTTGGACTTTCTACATCACTACATTTATTACAAGTCCTTGAATGATTCTTTCGTATTTGGTAAGTAGCATTGCCACATTTACGGCAAGCATATCCCTCCTTCCACTTGATTTGACTTAAATATTCTTTACAATCCAAGTCTGTTTTGAAGCGTTCAGCAAACTCTAGAAGGTTTTGTCCTTTAAAAATATTCATAAATAACAATGATTTAGTGACTTTCAAGATAGGAATTTATCTACTGACCTCTAAAACTATAATCTTAAAACCTAAGTATTATGAAAAAGTATGTCGTAGTAATGGAAAAAAGTATAGAAAGATTCCAATTTGAAGTAAATGATTTGATAAATGATGGTTGGGAGTTGCAAGGAGGTGTTTCTCATAGTAATTCACCGAACGGAATCATTTTTCTTCAATCTTTAATAAAAGTTCAATAAAACGATAATGACATCAAAGAAAATTATTATTGATGGTGAAATAATTAAAACAACTGAATTGTTTCTTTCTTATGTCTGTGAAAAATTAGGTATTCCTTTTTCAGTAGAAAAGATTAAAACAATGTACCAGTTAAATGAGGATATTTTTCAACAAAAAAGTAAAGTCATATTTCTTTTAGAAAACATAGAGGCTTTGAAATTACGTATGGTAAGGGAATCTGATGTTCCATTGGACGAGCTTCCTTCAGAAGGTCCCAACATGTTAATGGATTTTGTGTTAGATCACGTTTATAAACAAATCTCTTTATATGATAAAATTCAATCGGCATTCAGAAATAACGATTTCGTTAAATTTCAACCACTTAATTAAAGTCCAATAAAATGATGAATTGTAATAAGTAAATGGCCATATTAGAAAAAATAACTTTTGTCCTCATATTCACTATTTTTATATATTTATGGAATAAGTATGCAGTAACAAAGTTGATTCAGAGTGTTGTGAAAAAAAAATCCAAATAATAAATGGTTATCAAGGAATCAAGAGACAATTATTAAGATATATCAAGGCTTCTTTTGGTCATCACTTTTATTGTTAATTATTAACATGTTATTTAGTAATTAATCTTAGGTTTCTTAAAAATTTAAATAATCGATGGAAAACTATATTCAATACGCTGGAGGATATCAAAAAGATAATATCGATTTATCTGATATTAAAAAGGCCATAAAAGATGTTCAGCAAGCAGA
This sequence comes from Aquimarina discodermiae, assembly GCF_040786235.1. NCBI lineage: Bacteria > Pseudomonadati > Bacteroidota > Flavobacteriia > Flavobacteriales > Flavobacteriaceae > Aquimarina > Aquimarina discodermiae. Next base: position 1,977 of record NZ_JBFMKP010000047.1, on the reverse strand, counting down.
TGATGAGCACGGTGCTTTTTGGGTTTCTGTAATAATAGAAAATGAAAATGTAATTGAAACCAATAAAGATTTAAGTCTTTCAATTATTCTGGATGAAGAACAAATGAAGTTTCAAGCTACCAACTGGACAGAAGTTGAGGAGCTTTTCATTTTATTATTGGATGAAAAATTCATCGATATAAAAAATAAAATAAAAGTTCAATAAAACGATCAAAGAAAGAAAACTATGAACATCAAATGTAGATATAAACATTCTTAATATTATACAGTTACAAACATAGGTAACGGTTATGATGGTATACAATCTAGAGGAAATACATGGTTTAAATTTTATTGGTTAGATATGCCAATTTGTTAAGGCACATAGAATGTATGAGTGAAGAAATAATAAAGATATTTGAAGTAAATACTGATGCAATAGCAACAAACAGAGGGTTTTATTATCAATATCTATTGGTATTAAAAAAATGGATTAAAAACTTTATAGATGAAAAAGACATTGTAACCCTTATAGAAGTTGAGGATGACATTAAAGAAGTAGGCGATGAAATTATTTTTACCCAAGTTAAGTGCTACACTTCTTCTTTTAGTCTAAACTCTAAGGAAATAAGGAAATCTATTTTTAATTTTTTTATACTTTATTTCAAATACCTAGACCTGAAGGAGAAATTATCTTTTTGTTTTTCTACTAACTCACAAATATCCAAAAAAGAAAAATTGCTATTACAATGGGTACAAAACCCAGAATTAGAGGATTATAAGCTTCTAGACTTATGCATTAAAAAAGTAAAGGAAATCCTTATCAAAGAAATAAAAGAGAGAAGAATTAAACTTTTGCAAAAAGGTCTTTCAGAGGTTGAGAAAGCATCTGTAAATAGAATCAGTGATGATTTTAAGAATAGAATAGATAAAAATATTATTGGGTCTTTTGTAAAAAGTATCTTTTGGGAATTTAATGAACTCTCCCCAGAAGAAGGTGTTGAATTACTAACAAAGGAAATCCATACACTTTTAGAGCACACAAAATTTAATGGAAAGTCAAGTTCATTGCTTTTTAGAGTTTTGACTTCTGAAATATATAGAAGTTCACAAAAGGAAAAAAAGTCGGAAAGAGTTCTTAATAACGGTCACTTAACAACAATTATTAAGCAAACTGAGGATGATTTATTGCAATTGATTGACAACAAATTGACTAAACTCTTTAAGGTTGAGCTAGAATCGTTAAAAGTAGATGTTGCAAATTTAATAAAGACGGCAGATTTGCATTCAAAGGATATAGGTTTTTTGAAAAATGAGTTAAGAAATACTTCAGTAAAAATTCCTAAACATCTAAATCTATTACCAGATTTTTCTTCAATCGATATATATGGATGGGATGGTTTTTTAAAACAAATCCATTCTGCTTTAGACAAGAAGAAAACTATTTCTATTTATTCAGAAGGAGGAATGGGCAAAACTACTTTTGGTAAAAAATATTTACAAACTTTTGATGAGTACGATCATATTGTTTGGATAAGCGTAGAAAAGTCCATTTCGACCTCATTACTTTTAGATGATACGTTGAGAAATAATTTAAAATTTACAGCTTCAACTGAACCAGAAAGTATTGATTTTGCATTTAGAAATTTATTAAACACTTTGAATAAAATACATGGCAAAAACCTAATTGTAATTGATATTCAGGAATCCAAAAATGAGTTGTCAGAGATTAAATCATTGTCTTTAAGTCCAAATTGGCATAAACTAATTCTAACAAGAAGTCATTTAAAAACAATTCCAAACGAGAGATTACCAAAAATAGATTTCAATATTGCTAAAGAAATTTATTCATCTCATTGTAAAAAAGAAAAAATAAAGGCTAAGTTCTAAAAAGGATATGATTTAGCGCTATATTTTTAAATTCGTTCCATACTGTATTGGAAGCAAAAGCAATAGTAGCCACTGTAGCCATTCTATTTGTATCATTTTTGATTTTTT
>NZ_JBFMKP010000046.1:0-33093 GCF_040786235.1 Aquimarina discodermiae | reverse complement strand
GAGGTAATAAACTTAACTGATCTTGATCATAGGTCTTAAAAACTACTTTTCTACTCATTCTTAAAGTTAAAAAATAACTCAAAAATCTACAAAAAAAAGACTGCCTTTTTAGACAGCCTCGTCCATTTTACTAGCTCCCTTCCCTTGAGGACGATGGCGCGAAAGCGACAGGCGAGTTGTAGCGTTGGCAGGGATGGGTGTTCTAGTTACCCAACGACAGACGAGTGTAGCGTTGTAACGAATAGCTTGCTCGAACGCCCTAAAAATTTAATCTGTTAACCCCAATGTTTCCTGTATGATAATAATCCCAACCATCAGCAATTGTATTATCTAACCACCTGTTTGGATTGGATATAATAGTGGTATGCTCTAAGGATGGCATAGTTTGGTCAATATTTTGTACATACACATAAAAATGCTTTACAAACCAACCATCAGTACCTTTTAATCGTATATGGGCATGTTTTACTTCTACCCATGATAGCGGCTGATTTGAGATATTCGTTTTTATTAAATAAGCATCCCAACCACATTCACGATCATAGTTGGGATTGTTTAGGTTAATATAAGAAGTATGTTTGCCTCCTCTATCTGTGTTAAAATATACAGAAAGGTGTATGATTCCATTGGTTTTAGCATTAGTCTGAGAACCAGTATTGATCCATATCTGATAAAACCATTCTTTACTAGTACCATAGACAGGGCCAATACTAATATCTGTATAGGTTTCTACCTGTTTGTTAAATCTTATAAATGCTTCTTCTTTAGTAACACTGTTATCAAAATGCATTTGTAAAACAGGAGTAATAATTTCTTTGTTACTATAGTTTACAATATCATCGCTTTCTCCTGTGGTACTTAGAAAGCCTTCAGTGATGCTTTCTTTTGTCGGTTCGGTTTTGGTATCAGATGCTTCGTAGGATGTTAGCAGTAATGATCCTAGCATCAGTATAATGATAGTTGTCGTTTTCATGTGTTTAAGAGTTGTTGTGTATGATGTTATAAAACTAAACAACTGATTTTTAGTAAGTAAGAGATTAAAAACTGAAATTAGACAGGGCTTTCCCCCCTTTTTGTATAAAGTGTTCGAACTTCTGAACGAGGGATATTTAAGGAGTTTGTAAAGTATGCATGGGATCGACGATTACGTTTCCTTTTATTAAACTTTTATTAACACCAACAAAATATTGTAATCGTTATCTTACTATACTTTGCATAACGCAAAAAAAACGCACAAAAATTCAATCAGTTATGAAATTAAAATTACTCCTACATTTATTGGTAGCCTCCTATCTATTGGGGATACAACAAGGAATTTCGCAATCTACATTTATCAATGAGATTCATTATGACAACACCAGTACCGATGTTAATGAAGCAATAGAAATTGCCGGTGCTGCAGGAACCGATCTTACAGGGTGGACTCTTGTATTATACAATGGCTCTAACAGCAGTGTTTATAATACAATCAATCTGTCGGGTACAATTACCGACCAACAAAATGGCTTTGGTACCATTATAGAAGTTTTGCCCGCTAATGGCTTACAAAATGGTGCTCCTGATGGGATTGCTCTGGTAGACAATACCAGCACCGTAGTTCAATTTTTAAGCTATGAAGGGGTGTTTACCGCTACCAATGGTCCTGCTTCTGGAATGACAAGTACCGATATCGGAGTGTCAGAATCCAGCAGTACTCCTGTAGGAGCTTCGTTGCAATTATCAGGAACGGGAACCGTTGCAACCGATTTTGTTTGGGAGGTTACTACAGCAAATACTTATGGAGCGGTAAATACGAACCAGGTGTTAGGAAACCCAGTAGTATTACCGATTATTAATGAGTTTGTAGCCAATCATACCGGATCAGATACCGATGAGTTTGTAGAAATACTAGCAGGTGCATCTACAGATCTAAGTGAATATTGGTTGCTGGAGATCGAAGGAGACAGTAATGCTGCCGGAGTAATCGATGAGGTAATCCAACTAGGGACTACCGATGTAAACGGATATTTTACAACTCCTTTTGGAAGTAATACTTTCGAGAACGGAACTATGGCTTTACTACTGGTAAAAAACTTTACAGGAACTGCAGGGCAGGATCTGGATACCAATGATGATGGTACGTTTGATGTGACTCCCTGGGAGAATCGTATCGATGATATCGGAGTGAATGATGGGGGAGCTTCTGATCTTAATTATGCCAATGTTACATTAGAAAAATCTTTTGATGGAATCTCTTTTACCGTTGGGGGAGCCTCTAGGTATCCTAATGGTCAAGACACTGATGCGGCTGCCGATTGGACCAGAAATGATTTTGATGGTAATGGTTTACCAAGTTTTCCTACTGTCATTGCAGAACCAGGAGAAGCTGTAAACACTCCTAATCGAGAAAATGTAGTGATCGACGATGTGGTAACACCCACAGCCGATATTGTTATTAATGAATTAGATGCAGATACCGATGGATCGGATGTATTAGAGTTTATAGAGCTTTATGATGGAGGTGCTGGTAACACTTCGTTAGATGGACATATTTTGGTATTCTTTAATGGTTCTAATAACCAGAGCTATGCAACCTATGATTTAACAGGAACTGCTACCGATGCTAATGGGTATTTTGTAATTGGTAATGCAGATGTAGCCAATGTATCGATTACGTTTGCTGGTAATGGATTACAAAACGGCGCTGATGCAGTAGCTCTATATAAAACGGCAGCGTCTAATTTTCCTAACGGAAGTACTATTACTACCGATAATCTGGTAGATGCGATTGTATACGATACTAATGATAGTGATGATGCCAAGTTGTTGGTATTATTAAATGCAAACGAACCACAGCTAAATGAAGATGGTAAGAATGATAAAAATTTTCACTCGCTACAGCGTTTCCCTAACGGATCTGGAGGATTAAGAAATACTAGTACCTATACACAGGCAATTCCTACTCCGGGAGCTGCCAATACCAATGCTACAGAGATTGCTGCGCTTGTAATTAATGAATTAGATGCAGATACTGTAGGTTCTGATTCTTTAGAATTTGTAGAGTTATATGACGGCGGGGTCGGAAATACGTCGTTAGACGGTTATGTATTGGTAAACTATAACGGAAGCAATAATACCAGCTATAATGCAATCGATCTGGATGGTTTTTCTACTAATGCCGAAGGATACTTTGTAATCGGTAATGCAGATGTTGCCAATGTAGGGTTGGTAGTGCCCGGTAATACTTTTCAGAATGGTGCTGATGCCGTGGCTTTATATTTAGGAGAAACTACCAGTTTTCCTAATGGTACTGCTATCACTACCGATAATTTGATTGATGCGTTGGTATATGATACCAGTGATGCAGATGATATAGAATTATTAGTATTGCTAAATGTAGATCAACCCCAGGTAAACGAAAATGAAAATGGTAACAAAGACACAGAATCATTGCAAAGAGTACCTAATGGTCAGGGAGGTGTGCGTAATACGACAAGCTATGTTGCCAAAACCCCTACACCAGGTACTGATAATGATGGAGGGATTATCGTAACCCCAGGAGAATTGATTACCATTGCAGAAGCAAGAGCTGCTGCCGAAGGAACTTCAGTTACCATTACCGGAGTATTAACAGTGGCCAATGAGTTTCGCGGTCCGGCATTTATACAGGATGCCACGGGAGGGATCGCTATTTTTGATGAACAGGTACATGCCAATGCAACCTTAAAAATAGGAGATTCTATTACCGTTACAGGAACCAGAACAGCGTTTAATGATCTTGTTCAGGTGGGTACTGTTACTAGTATCGAAAATAATGGAACTCCTCAAAATGCTATTACCCCAAAAGATATTACGTTGTCCGAATTAGCCAATCACCCTGGAGAATTGGTAAGAGTTGTAAATACTACGTTCCCGAATCCTGGAGATTTATTATTTGGAGATTCAAATTATACGCTGACAGATGCTAGTGGTAGTGGCGATGTACGAATCGATAATGATATTATAGCTATAGTAGGAAAGGCTCAACCAACTACTTGTTCAGAGATTATTGGGGTTGTAGGGCGTTTTAGAGAATTCTTTCAATTGTTACCTAGACAAGAAGCAGATGTTCCTTGTGCAGAAGAGTTTGTTGTGCCAGGAGATACCATCAATATTCCTAAAGAAGATACGTTTGATGTAGCTACCTGGAACATCGAGTGGTTTGGTGATGAAAATAACTCTCCTGTAGGGCAAAATCCAATGTCTGATCAAATACAACGAGATAGTACAGCAACTGTGCTTAAAAAACTAAAAGCAGATGTATATGCAGTACAAGAAATTGCAGACGATGCTTTATTTGCAGAATTGGTAGGGCAATTACCAGGGTATAACTATATTTTGTCTGATGCCGTTTCTAGACCAGGCTCAGGAGGGGTTTCACAAAAAGTAGGATTTATTTATAATACAGAAACGGTATCTGTAGTGAATACCAGAGCGATGTTCGAATCTATTCACCCTTTATATAATGGAGGTGATGATGCTGCATTGGTAGATTACCCGAGTACCACCGATCGTTTTTATGCTAGTGGGCGATTACCATTCTTAATGACAGCCGATGTAACTATTAACGGAGTAACAGAACGTATTGATTTAATAGCATTACACGCCAGAGCCAATAGTAGTCGTGACCCGCAGAACCGTTATGATATGCGCAAATATGATGTAGAGGTTCTAAAGGATTCTTTGGATACGCACTTTGCTAATAACAAAGTGATGCTGCTGGGAGATTATAATGATGATGTAGATGAAACCGTAGCCGATATTACTTCTACCGTTTCTAGTTTTCAGGAATATGTAGATGATAGCACTAATTATTCTATAGTTTCTGCTGCTCTTAGTGAAGCAGGAAGACGCTCTTTTGTATTTAGAGAAAATATGATCGATCATATTGGTATTACCAACGAATTAGACGAAGCTTATATCCAAAACTCTGTTACGGTACATTACGAGGTATATGATAATGACTATGCATTTACCACCTCTGATCACTTACCCGTTTCTGCACGATTCTTGTTAGAACAACCTTTTATAGACAACGAATGTGCAGGAGGGGCTATTGTAGCTTTTGAACAAGGAAGAAGAAAGGACGGAAGAAGAATTTGTAGATTTAGAAGCCGACCAAAACGTGCGCTAGGAAAAGCCAAAGAAAGAAGATATGCCAATTTTGTGAGTTTAGGGTTTGGAGGATCTATCACCATCGAACTTAACAATGAAGTTTTTGATAATAAAGACAGTAATGAACTAGCAGTAGTAGAGTCTACAGGGTTTTACAGACAGATTCCTTGTCGTTATTACCCAGAATCGGCAGAGGTTTTTGCATCGCAAGATGGGGTAACATTTGTCTCGTTGGGTACTACTTGCCAGGATGGAGAGTTTGATCTTGCTACGGGTAATTTATCTTCTGCAAAATTTGTGAAGATTGTAGATACCAGTGACAGATCTGTGTTCCCTTGGTTTGCAGATGGATATGATTTGGATGCAGTAGTATGTCTTACAGGAAATACACCTGCAGCTAGAAGTAAAGAATCGATCGTATATGCAGAAAGCCCAACAGGATTAGAAAGTGAGATGGTAAGCGATGTGTCTGAGTTAGAAGACGAACCTATTTTATTAGCTACACATCCTAATCCAGTAGAAAGTGTATTAAGCATCGAATTGAATTCTTTTACAGCAGGAGCCATATCGATTGCTATTACCGATGTAATGGGTAAAACAGTATATACGCAAACAGCTACTGTTAATGAAGGACAGTCTAGCATATCTATAGATATGAGTACATATCCTAAAGGTTTTTATGTGGTTCATGTAGCAAATAAAAGCGGAAGTTTTAGTACTACCCAAAAGATTATAAAGGAATAAATGCCTTTTCATATCGTATAAAGCGAGATGTTTAAGATACTACTAATAAAGCCCCCAAAGGTTTTTAAAAACCTTTGGGGATTTTATATTTTTGGTCAGGCCTATACTGCCCTATTATTGGTTACTACAAATGGTTGTAAAAAAGATAGGATGATTATTCTTTTTTCTTACTCTTCACCATCTTTTCTGCCATTAGTAATGCAGTATATACATTTACTATTTTACCCGATTTAGAGAGTTCTGAAAATGGAACATTTGGGCTATTCTCTTCTCCCGGAATTCTTACCTCTACTTCATAAGAATATCCAGAATTCATAAGGATATATTTTATTTGAGCCGCTTTTAGGTCGGGGTACCGTGATCTTAATAGTGCAGCTATTCCAGAAACAAGAGGTGCGGCAAGAGATGTACCACTTTCATGTATATATTTGTTATTAGGTAATGTAGTGTATAAGTTATATCCTGGTGCAAATACATCTACATGTTGTTTACCATAATTAGAGAAAGAGGAAGGTAGTTTTCTGTTTAATTTATAGTTTGAAGAACCGACATTAATAAAATTTTGAGCAAATTCTCCATTTTGAGAATAATCAGTAGGGTAAAATCTAATAGCATCTATATTACTATTTTCATTTCCTGCTGCATGTACAATAAGTACATCTTTTTTTGCAGCATATGCTATGGCATCTGATACGAATTTTTGTTGTGATGAGAAAAATTTACCAAAACTCATATTAATAACCTTTGCCCCATTATCAACCGCATACCGTATAGCTAAAGCTATATCTTTATCATACTCATCTCCGTGAGGAACCGCCTTTAAAATCATTAATTTTACCTTATCGGCAATACCATTCATACCTTTTTCATTATCTCTGGATGCCCCTATTAAACCAGCAACTATAGTACCATGGTTATCTATCGTTATATCTCCAACAATGTCATTATTACCATAGTTTTTATCTTGAATATTAGTTTTATCATCCCCACTTATTTTTTGATCATCATAATTAGGATTTAATTTATATTTTTCAACAATATGATTATACTCTTCGAACTCTTGTATCCATTCTTGGGTAAGTTCATATTCTAAAAATTCGTGAAGTGTTTTTACAGATGTTTTTAAATAGGGGTTGGCTATAGTATCAATGGTCCTTAGCTTTTCTAAAGTATATTTTTGGTTAGGGAAGTAATTTTGTAGGTCTTTATTAATTTTCTCGTATGCATTTCTTTGTTCTAAGACATAAGCTTTATTTTCATCCAAAAGAGCTTTTTCTTCTTTATAGAACTTAGCCATTCGTAGAATAGTAGAATCTTTTTCTTCTTTAGGAACAACCAATTCTCCTATACTATTGAATAAGCCTTTGTTTTTTAAGATTCTAACATATTCAAGTCTGGCATAATATGCATTTTTTCCTTTTGTGTTTCCTAAAAAATTCCAACCATGTATATCATCAATATACCCATTACCATCATCATCTTTATTGTTATTTGGTATTTCTTTAGGGTTGGTCCATATTTGATCTTTAAGGTCTTCATGGTGAATATCCACCCCACTATCGATAATAGCAACTACAATAGTATCTCCTTTTTTTGATAAAATATCTCTATACGCCTTATCAGAACTTACTCCTGGGATCGTATCAACAAAAATATCCTTATGCTGCCATTCTTTCATTATTGTATCAGTTGGAGTTTTTTCCTTGTACCCCACAACAAAAATTTTATTATTATTAAAAATTGTACAGTCTTGTCCTTTACAATAAAAAGAACAAAATAGCAGCATAAAAAATATTTTTCTCATTTATAAATTGTATGTTTAATTATCTTTATTTCTTGTTACTTATCTTTATCTCCTGTTACTTTACTTTTTGGTTTTAGTTTATGGTTGTCACCTCCCTGAACAATTCTTAATTGTGTGTTATTAAGTTTTGTTATTTGAATTTTTTCCAATTTAATTACTCCTTTTGTTTTCATAATCCTTATTAATTTATTAAAAAATATTTTTTTCGAAAGTATGAATATTTTTAGGTGTTAACCTAAAATATTGGTTGTAAATTGTATAAAATTCCAGAATTTTTATTAATAAATATGGTCGTAAAACACTTACTATCAGTATTTTTTGTTGTTTTCTAATTTTTTGATAAAATAGGACGGTTTGATACCTGTTTTTTTATAAAAAGCCTGAGAAAAAGAGATTGGATTACTAAATCCAGCAATTTCTGAAATTGCTTTTATGGTGTATTTTCTAAATTTATGATCTTTTTTAAGTTCTTCAATAATGTAATCAATTCTTAGCTCATTAATATAATGGATGAACTTTTTACCTTTATAATAGTTAATAAATTGTGATACGTACTTAGAATTAGAATTAATTTTTTTTGCAAGAGTATTAACTGTAATATTTGGATTGAGGTACCCCTTTTTATCTTCAAACTTTTTAAGACCTACTTCTAATGTTTTTACAATCTCTTCTGGTAAAGAATAAAGTTTCTTTTTGTCTATTTCGTTTTTATTCTTTTCTTGCTTATTAGCTTTTTGATTGATTAAATATTCAAACTTTTGTTTGTAGATTCTTCTTTTCCTATAATTAAAAACTAGTATAATAGATACAATAATAAATCCTATGATTAAAAATATAATTCCTTTTAATTTGGATGAATTAGATTGATTTAGTTTGAGTATTAACTTTTCTTTTTTGCTAATTAAGTTTGGAGTATCAAAATCCTTTACGATTTTATCATTGATGTATTGATAGTTAGAGTTTAGAACGCTATCTACAGATATTAGTCGATTCAAATAGAAAAGTTGTTTTTTATCATCTTCGCTATTTTTATAATGATTTATTAATATTTTGTACCCTTCTCTAAGTTCGGGAAATAAATCTTTGAAGTTATTAAACAAACTATCAACAGTCTTAAATTGAAGAACAGCATTTTCTATTTCACTATTTTCAAAATAGGATTTTCCTAAATAAAATCTGGTAAATATCTCGTTAGACGTATCTTCTAATTTAATTAAATTAGGAATAACTTTGTTAAGACTGTCAATAGCATTGATATAATCTTTTTTATAATATAAATTAACTCCTTCGTTCATTATAAAATAATGATAAAAATCATTATCATTATTAGACAAAGAAATTTTAATCCCTTTTTTATTAATTGTGGTTGCTGTATCTAGTTTTTGCAATTTGGTATAAGAATCTGATAAGGCAAACAGACCTATTAAATTGTTATAATAATCTTTGGGGTATTCAGACTCATCAGATATAATATAATTATAAAATTCTTTAAAAATTTCTAAACTTTCTTCATGCTTACCTATTCTATCCTTTAGCGCTGCAATATTGAATTTCGAATCATATGCCAAAATATTATTGTTATATTTTTTGGCCATTTTATAGGAAATAAAATAATTATCTAATGCTTCTTTATAGTTCGCATTATCTGTATAAAAGTCTCCTTTATAATAATAGAATGTTGCTGGATAGTATTTGTTTGCATAATTTTTTGATAACCTAATGGCAATATCTAAATAGTCTATTTTTAATGAATCTGGGGAGGTATTACTTAAAAAACCGTATCCTTTAGCCATTTTAAGACTATCGTTATCTAGAGTACTTTTTTTGAGATAACTTTGGGCATAAATGTGAGCTATATTAGGAGATACCTCTTCGTGTTTATAAAATAATTTCCTTAAGTATTTATAGGACTTTTCATTTAGAGAATCTGGTATATTAAATTTCTTTACTGCTTCAGTATTCAAAAATTTGTTTCTATCTATTTGAACAAAACTAACTAGTGAAATAATAATTAAAATACAAAATATTTTACTTAAAAAATTGACCATAAGTGTTAAAAAGCTATAGTATCAACATCAAAATACTTAAACAATTATAAATTGATGTATAATCTTTTTTAAAGTTTCATAAAAACTTCCATATCAATATTTTACTATCTGATATATAGAGTTTTAAATAAAGTTTTGTGTTTGTTTTTCTTGTTATTTTTATCTTTAAATTCCAGAATCTATGGTTTAAATTCCAGAATCTATAAATACTCCCTTTGCACAAACGTAAATCTCCCCCATATATTTGACCTAACCAAAAAATCTATTAACACATTTTTTAGAAAGGCATCACGAGTTTAAGGTTAATGTCTGATAAGGTAAAAATGTTACCTAATTAAATTGATAAATAGATAATTCTTTTAAATGCTTACTAAAGTTATGCTATAAAAAGAGGCGTAAAGAAATGTAAACCACCTCAACATATAATTTTTTAAAAACAAAAAACAGTAAAAAAATGATTGAAAACAACAGAATTAGTAAAGTGCTTACCAAAGATGAAATTGTAGAAATACAAAAAGGAATTAGTACACTAAAAGGAACATTTGACTTTTTAAAAAACCTTACTCCCAAAGAGCGTAAAAATCTACCCAAAATCAATAGTGCCAATAAGATTTTTGCAGAAGACAGTATTCATATCCTCGAGGGAGAACCACAATGGGTACCCATGGCACTTACTGCACAAGAACCGCGCAAAGATCTAAAACTATATGAACAACTCGATCCTATCATCCTGGAGTTAGAAGGCTTATTAAGACAGATGAAAGATACACAAATGATTGCCGGTAGCGAGGTATATCGTGTAGCACTATCGGTATATAGTCTGGCCGATGCAGCCCGCAAGATACCGATGGAAGGTGCACAAAGTGCTTATGAATTGCTCAAAACCCGATTTACACAAAGTACCAGTACCCCTATAAGCACAGCACAGAACAATACAACAGAAGCATAATAATCTGAGTTTTGATTACTATCATGGATACGCTAAAAAGCGTGGGTTTGAGGAGGATGTTTTTAAAAGAAACACCCATCCCAACCTTCCCTCAAGGGAAGGGGTTATGAGTTAAAATACAGATATTTATAAAACAAGTCAACACAAAATTTCACTGACGCATTTCAGATTAATCGAGTTCAGGTTAATACGATTTTATAAAGATCGCCCTCAAAATTACCCCGGGCTATGGCTATTATTGGTGGTAGCAGAGCAAAAAAGATGGGCGAAACAACAAATTTTGCCCAAAGGCCTGCAAATTGTGATAGTTCACATAGAAAACAAGTGGGTACACCTAAAAAATGTAGTAGACAAACTGACAAAACCATGTGAAGTTTTAACAAATAAAGTACCCAAACTGACAAAGTTACGTGAAGCATTAACAGTTATAGTACCTCAAGGTACATAAAAAGTAGGTAGGGGTACTTGTTAAGTGGGGTAGGAAGTTCATAGTTGTTGGCTGACGGTTGATGGTTGTTGGTTGAAAGTTTATAGGAGGAAAGTTATAAATAGAAGTAACATTAAATCCCCCTTTGAAGGGGGCTAGGGGGATGTTCTAAATGAATTAAGAATGATGAATAAAACACAAAAAACATACTGTGTGCTGAGGCTCTCGAACGGTGGGCAGAGGTTCTCGAACGGTGGGCAGAGGTTCTCGAAGCCCAACCCCTCGAGAATCTCAGGGTTCGGCAGTACATGTCTTAAAAAGAAATTAAAAAAAAACCCTCGGACTCCGAACTAAACAATAAAACCTTCCGACCTCCAACACCGGACTTCGGACTTAAACAAAAACCACAATGCAATCACTTATCAATATTACATTACAACTCATTCTTTTTATAATTAATCAAACCATATTGATTATAGACAATGTGATATAACATAAAACAGTAGAGATGAAACAATTATTTCCAAAAGAAATCATAGAACATACGGTAGAAGTACACCAGTTTGCACACAGTAATCGTAGTAAAACTATTTACTCAATATTTCTGATTAGTATTCTTATTACAATTGCCTCCTTGCCTTTTATAAAAATAGATATCTACACCACAGCAAGAGGAATGCTTAAACCCAGTCAGGAACGTATTACTATTACTCCATTACAATCGGGAAAAGTAACTTATACTAACCTGATTGATAATCGGCGAGTACAAAAAGGAGATACCTTACTTATTACCGATGCATCGATACTAGAAGATAATATGCATCGCGTTAAGAACCAATTGATAGAAATCAAGCAATTTATAGACGATTGTGAATATCTTATTAATACATCAAAACCAAAATTTAGTCACATCCAATCTTCGCGTTATCAAAAAGAATTCTTGTATTTCAAACAGAAAGTACAAGAGTTACAAACTCGTTTCGAAAAAACAAAAATCGACTATCAACGAAACAAAAAACTATATAAAAAAGGAGTAATTGCCAAAGTAGCATTTCAAAATAGTGTATATGAACATCGACTGGCTTCTAATGCTCTGAAACAGTATCAAAAACAACAGAAAAACAATTGGCAAGTCACACTTACAGAATATCAAAATTCTTTGAGTGAGTTGGAGGGAAAAATAGCTCAGCTCACACAAAACCATAAAGAACTAGCTATCATTGCTCCTATCGATGGTATCTTAAAAAATGTAAGAGGTATAACAGTAGGTAGTTTGATCGCTGGCGGAGTTACGGTTGCAGAGATATCCCCCAGTACAGAAATTATTGCAGAATGCTATCTTTCTCCTACCGATATAGGCATGATTGGCAAAGATAGAATTGTAAATTTTCAAGTCGATGCTTTTAACTATAATCAATGGGGACTGGCTACAGGAAAAATAATTGAGATAAGCAAAGATGTTGATCATATAAATAACCAACCCGTTTTTAAGGTGCGTTGCCTCCTTGATCAAAAACATCTCGAACTAAAAAACGGATTTAAAGGGCATCTTAATAAAGGAATGACGATAAGTGCACGATTTCAACTTACAGAGCGCACTTTATTTGATCTATTATATGATAAAGTAGATGATTGGTTAAACCCCGCAAGCCCAGATATAGGATCAAAATAGTTGATAGTGTAAAGTCTGAAGTCGGACGACAAAAGACCGAAGTCAGGTGAACGAAGAACTCCTTCTCCCTCCGGGAGAGGGTTGGGGTGAGGGCAATATATGCAGAATGAAGAATAAAAAATATATAAATTAAAAACACTCGCTCAGTCCTAAGGACAGCTCCTCGAAGAGCGAGTAGCTTAAAGGAAAATTATAACTAGAGTAAATAACTAAAGACTTAGTACAAAACAATAAAAAACTTCGAACACCCGACATTGGTCTTCAGACTAAAAACAAAACAAAATGGCTGATATAAAAATAAAACAACACGATATTACGGATTGCGGAGCCGCATGTTTGGCATCAATTGCAGCTCATTATAAATTGCAATTACCCATTGCACGTATTCGTCAGATGGCTGGTACTGATAAAAAAGGAACTAATGTACTTGGACTAATAGAAGCAGCTAGTAAATTGGGATTTGAAGCCAAAGGAGTACGCGGGGAGTTTGATAATCTATCCAAAATCCCCCTACCTGCTATTGCGCATGTAGTGGTACAAGAACAATTACAACACTATGTGGTTATTTATGAAGTTACCGCAGCCTATATTAAAATTATGGACCCTGGGGATGGTAAAATCCATAAAAAAACGCATGAAGAATTTACTAAAGAATGGACAGGGGTTTTGGTACTACTCTTACCAAAAGAAGAATTTACCACAGGTAATGAAAAGGTATCGGTATACAAACGTTTCTGGTTTTTGCTAAAACCTCATAAAGGAGTCTTGGTACAAGCATTAGTTGGAGCAGTGATCTATACCTTATTAGGTTTTTCGACTTCGATATATATTCAAAAACTAACAGATCATGTATTTATAGGTACTAGTACCAAATTGCTTAATTTATTGGGAGTTGTTATGATTGCCTTATTAGTTTTACAATTGATTGTTGGAGCATATAAAGATGTTTTTTTAATCAAAACCGGTCAGCAAATCGATGCTCGGCTCATTTTGGGGTACTATAAACATTTATTAAAACTACCGCAACAATTTTTTGATACGATGCGGGTAGGTGAGATTATTTCTCGAATCAACGATGCCGTAAAAATTAGAACTTTTATTAATGGGGTTGCATTAAATTTAACAGTAAATATATTAATTCTTGTTTTTTCGTTTGCATTGATGTTTACCTATTACTGGAAACTTGCTCTTATTATGCTGGCTATTGTACCCGTATATGCTATAATATATGTAATTACCAATAAATTAAATAAGCGTACCGAACGAGATATTATGGAAAAATCGGCAGATCTCGAAAGCCAATTGGTAGAATCATTAAATGCTGTGGGTACGATCAAAAGATTTGGTCTCGAGGACTTTGCCAATATCAAAACCGAAACACGTTTTATAAAACTATTAAAAATAGGATACAAATCTGCATTAAATAGTGTATTCTCTGATTCTGGTACAGGTACCGTTGCACAATTGTTTACTATTATATTATTATGGAGTGGTGCTGGATTTGTAATTGATAAAGAAATTACTGCGGGTGAACTTATGGCTTTTTATGCTATTATCGGATATTTTACCAGCCCGGTGGCAAGTTTGATTAGTGCCAACAAACAAATTCAAAATGCATTAATTGCAGCAGATCGTTTGTTCGAAATCATGGATCTGCAGCGTGAGGAAAATGAGCAAAAAATTAAACTTACCAAAGATAGTATAGGAGATATACACTTTACCAATGTTGGTTTTAGATATGGTACCCGAGTAGAAGTTTTTAAGGATTTTAATTTACAAATTTCAAAAGGAAAGATTACGGCGATTATTGGTGAGAGTGGCTCTGGTAAATCTACCCTTATGTCATTGCTACAAAATATTTATCCTTTACAAAAAGGGCAAATAACGATAGGGGATCAAAACCTAAAGCATATAGATACTCATAGTTTGAGAGAGATAGTAAGTGTAGTGCCACAAAAAATCGATCTTTTTGCAGGTAATGTGATCGACAATATTGCTGTAGGTGAATTTGCACCCGATGTAGAACGAATCATGGATATATGCAAAACCATTGGAATTTTAGAATTTATAGAAAATCTACCCAATAGTTTTGCTACCTATTTAGGAGAAAATGGCGCTACCCTATCTGGTGGACAAAAACAACGTATTGCCATTGCCAGGGCTTTATACAAAAACCCTGAAGTATTGGTACTTGACGAGGCTACATCCTCCTTAGACAGTACTTCAGAAAATTATATCCAAAAAGCAGTGCAAAACTTAAGAGATCAAAATAAGACCATTATCATTATTGCACATCGATTAAGTACAGTTGTGCATGCAGATAAAATTGTAGTACTAGAACAAGGAAAAGTAATAGAAGAAGGAAACCATTCTGCATTATATGCGAGACAAGAAAAGTATTATGAATTGTGGCAAAAACAGTTGCCAAAAAACTTGGATGTCACCATAAATGGAAATAAACCAATACTATCTATTAGTTAATGTAAAAGAGAAAAGGGAATCATAAAAGAATTATATCATGAATGTTATTGTAAAACAATTAGAATTAATAGATCGTATGGATCAATTAATTCGACTACAAGCTACGGGATCACCAAGAACATTGGCTTCGAGGTTAGGTATTTCACGTACTACTGTATACAGATTGATTGATGTCATGAAAGAATTAAATGCACCAGTGTCGTATGATATCAAGTTACAAAGCTTTGTATATGAGAGTGCTGTAAAATTTAAGGTAGGTTTTATCCCTCAGGAATTAAGTTATGATGAAACTCGTAGAATAAACGGAGGAAAAAAGATAAAAAAATACATTTTTTACAACAACGTCCCGTTTTTCGGGACGTATGGGTTGTAATATTGTACTATAAAAGGGAGGGCGCATTACCTTTTACTGTTGTTGCAACAACACCGATTTATCAAACGATTTGACGAAATCTCTTGATAAATCCAGTAAATCAAATACTAATTATAAAAAATTAATAAAATGAATAACTTAGAAAGTTTAAGTCAGTTTAAAGAATTGTCTAGTAATGAATTAGAAAACATCAATGGAGGAGTTGTTTGTGCAGGTGCTTGTATGTTTATAATAGGAGTAGTAGTAGGAATAGCAGTTAGCTATGCTTTAAGTTAATAATATTTAAAAAAGTAAAAAGATGAAAAATTTAGAAAATTTAGGCAAGTTTCAAGAATTATCAAGTAATGAACTTGAAAGCATTAACGGAGGATTGGTATGTGGTGGTTTTTGCATGTTTGCCCTTGGAGTTGCTGTAGGGGTTTTAATCGCTAAAGGAAGACCATAGATTCAAATTAAGGCTACTTGTTAGTTTATAATAAGCTTTAAATCAACAAGTAGCCTTTCGCTTTAATTAAAAAAACTAGTTTTTTCAAAAGTAATTATTGAGATAAATATCACGTGAGATTTTATTTGAATAATGAATTGATCATAAATTTGTATAGGTATCGTTAGATATTTTAAATAATTATAACTAATAGTGTTTTAAAAGAAAGATGAGCATCGAGGTATATTTAATAATAATTGGAATTTTACTATTACTAGTTTTGTTTTTTAACAAAAAAAATGCATCATTATTAATTGATTTTCAAAATTATCACGAGAAAAAATTTAGAAATAAAAAAAGTATAAAAAACTTATTTTATTTTATTTTTTCAGTAATTATTTTTTTTGTGTCTACTCTTCTGGCTCAAATAATGCTGCCTTATAATCTAATTAAAAGAATTATAAAAAAGCCTACTCTTATAGTTAACGTAAAAGTTGTTGATTTTTATAAAATTATAGAAAAACATGATAATGTAGTTGTTTATTTCTGGGCAGAATGGTGTGGACCATGCCAATTAATGCAGCCTTTTTTAAAAGAGTTTTCTGGACAGACTCTAGATGTAAAAGTTATTAAAGTTCATGCCTCTCAACAAGAATTAATGAAAAAATTCAACATAAAAGGAATACCTCAGGTTTTATTATTTAAAGGAGGACAAAATATAAAAAGAAACATAGGCCCAATGACATTAGAAGATTTAAAAGAATTTGTAAAGTAAGAAAGATGAATAATAATATCTTAATAAAAATAGAAAAAGAAGTTTTTTCTCAAGCAAATAGAGTTAAGATTAGTGAGTACATAACAAGTGAATATGTATATACTAAGACCGAAAAAGGTGAGATGATATACATAAACAAGAATAAAAACTTGTATGACATATGTTTTAAAGATAAGACTTTAAAAGAGATAGATATTGATACTCAAAAAAAGCAATTTGAGAAAATAAAACCATTACTGCCAGAGTTAGATTTTACTTATTCTGAATTAGAAAATGATATTCGGAAATGTGAGGTAAATGGAAGAAACATCAATTCTGTTTTAAATGCTGAAGTTATAATAAATAAAGAGCCTTGTTTTTCCAAAACTTGCTATTTAGATTATCATACCTTTTCTCAAAAAACAAGCTTTTTACCTATCCAAATTGAGGATTCTGAATTTATTTCAAATATGAATTTTAGCTTAAATATTCAAGGCAATTTAAATAAAACTACTATAAAGAATCAAACTACCGAAATTTTAACAGACTCAGAGATAAAGAATGAATATGATATTATAGCTGGATATAAAATCATATAAGATATTTTTAATATTATTAATACAGAATTTTGGATTATACACTACTTAGTTTTTTTTTCCTTCTTAAGAAAGAACTTAACTTAAAAACCACTAAAAATAGAATTGAAAACACCTTATTGAAGCATAAGAGTTATCCTAGTTTGTTTTCATTTTCTGATAGTTTAAAAAAAATAGGAGTAAACAATAAGGTGGTAAAAATATCTGCAAAAGAGTTTGTCAAATTATCACCTTTATTCCTTGCTTATACTCTTGAAGATGGTTTGGTAATAGTAAAAGAACTGTCAGATACACAAATTAGTTATAAAAGTGAATCTAAAAAAAATCTAACAGAAAGCTTAAATGATTTCCTGTTAAAATGGAATGGTATAGTAATCGTTTTGGATGACCAATCATCTGGAAATATATCTAAAAAAGAATTGTACTTAAAAAAAATTAAAACTCTTAGAACTATTGGCATTTATGTATGTTTTAGTCTTTTAATAATACTGTTTTTTGATTTTCAGGTATTTACAAATAACGCATTACTTATAGTTAAGATTATTGGGGTTATTGTAAGTTCATACTTGATTACGATTAAAGAAGATAAGTTAAGAGAATCAAAATTTTGTACTTTGAGAAGTAAAATAGATTGTTCTAGCGTACTGTCATCTAAAGGTGCCAAAATTTTCTCATGGCTTTCATTGTTAGATTTAAGTATTGTATATTTTTTTGCTGGATTAATTACTTTAGTTTTATCTTCATCTGGGGGTAATTTTTTAGGAGCTAGTTCATTTCTTAATATAGCTTCATTATTAGTGTTACCAATAATTTTTTTTTCAATTTATTATCAGGGTTTTAAGTTAAAAAAATGGTGTTTTTTTTGCTTAATGATTTCAGGATTAGTTTTAACAGAAAGTTTTATTAGTCTATATCAAATAGCTAATCACAGGATATTTTTTTCAGTTCATTCATTTTTAGTTTTTCTCTTTTCTTTTTTATTTGTGATTCTATTCTGGAGCCATTTCAAGAGATTTATTGTCAGTTATTTTAAATTAAAATATGACATGTATAAATATGTTAGATTAAAAAAGAATGAAGATGTATTTTCTGCTTTACAAGAAAAAGAGGCTTATATAGAAACAAACTTTAAAGGTAATAAGATAATTTTAGGAAATTCTAACTCTAAAAATATAATCAGTTTGGTTTTTAGTGTTGACTGCTCATTATGCAAAAAGAAACTCATACAAATATCATCTTTATATAAAAATGATAGCAACGTATGTTTTTCACTTATCTTTTCTGAGTCAAGTAATAACGATGTTGCCGCCTTTTTTATAGAACTTTACCATAATACAACTCAAGAAAAATTTATAGCGGCTATTAAACATTGGTTTTCGAACGAAAGTTTGAAGTTATTGAAAGAACAATATCCAATTATAATTTCCAAAAATTCTGAAGAAATTTTAGAAAACCATATAATATGGTGTGAACAAAATAATATAATTCAAACTCCAAAGATAATATATAATAATAGGGATTTATCCCATTATTATAGTATTGAAGATATAGTGGATAATTGCTAACCGTAACATCAATTTTGTTTGTAAAACAGAGTTATTTGTTGTTAATTTCATAAAATATAAATCTATATTATCATATGTTACAAAAGGACCATTTAATGCGATTGATACAAACGCTTTCTGATGCTATAAATCGAATAATTAATAAGATCGATAAAGGAGATGATGATGGAGCCAAAGCATTACTAAAAGATACCTATGCACTCTTGGGGCAAAAAGATATTTTTTTTCATACACAAGGAGTAGAGGATATTATCAATTTTTTTAAAGAAAAAGAAGATAATTATATTGATAAAATACAAATGTTAGCTAAGCTATTATTTGAAGAATCAAGAATTGAAAATGATCAAGGCAAAAAAAAGGAACTATTACAAAAAACAAAATCTTTGTTAGAGCATTATAATTCTTTTTCTAAGGAGTTTTCTTTTGAAGTGCAACAGCAATTTTCTAAAGTTGATCAACTATTAAAACAACTTTAACCATATTGT
The DNA here is from genome assembly GCF_040786235.1 of Aquimarina discodermiae. NCBI lineage: Bacteria > Pseudomonadati > Bacteroidota > Flavobacteriia > Flavobacteriales > Flavobacteriaceae > Aquimarina > Aquimarina discodermiae. The sequence continues at coordinate 13,638 of NZ_JBFMKP010000046.1, read as the reverse complement.
AAGGTTTAATTCTCTAGTTTTCCTAGAAGTTTAAAGGTTTTATAACTTTTAGATGCCTTTTGGTAGTAGAATATAGTTGAAAATGCTATAAGACCCCAAAGGTTTTTAAAACCTTTGGGGTCTTGTTTTTTTATAAAATTGAATCAGAATGGAGATATCGTACTCATCTAGCAGTTGCTATTTGCGCATTTACTTGTACTATCGCTACCTCTTGCTGATCATTGTTTTTTGGGTTTTTTGCAGGTTGTGTTACAAAATTTTTAATCACATTGGGCTCAAACAACAAACAAAGTGTAGACCCTCCATAGCTAAAACGTCCTAATTCATCACCTTTTTTAACTTTGGCACCTTCTACAATATGATTACCAAATCGTATCGAAGATATTTCGGTAATACCAATAGGGATCACACAGACTTTACCCATGCTTTCATCTTCGCATTGTATGTATACTAACCCGCGTGTATTCACAGAGGCCTCATACCCTAGGGATTCTGTTCCTGCTCCGGGTTCTTTCTCGCTATTACGTTGGCTAAAAGTTAGCCCCTCTACAATCTCTGTTTTGATAATCGTACCATCTACAGGAGCGTGAAAACGATGAAAATCATTACCACTCAAAAAAGTTTGTATCATGTCTCCTCCTACAAAATCTTTTACAAGAGAATTGTTGTTTAAAATATTGATGAGTGAATAGGTTTGTCCTTTGGCCCAAAAATCTGTAGACTCCTGAATATTTGTGGCTATCTGGTATACAGTACCATCGTTGGGAGATACAATTACTTTTTTATCATCTGGAGCAGCAATAGGCCTTAGTTCGGGTTTTATCTGCCGATGAAAAAAAGCGTTGTAAGAGGTAAAACCAAAATGTTTTGCATGACGATCAGGTACCACAAAGCTATCCAAATCGGTATACTCTTGCCCCTTTGGAGATAACCAGCCATATTCTCCCTGGTTAAGTACATAAGTTGATTTTTCTGAATCGAGAAAATCACACCACTCTTGTAATACCCCGGTTATGGTAGTATTAAAAGCTTCATTTCTAAAAGCACTTTCACCCGCTGGTGTTGCCATCATCTCGGTAAATAAAGAAGACATGGGAAAAGTATCCGCCCCAGTAAGATTGGGATCTGGATTAAATTTTGGAGCTCTTTGTATAATATGATTGATGACTTTTAACAACATTTCTATAGATGTAATTTTTCCAAATGTACCACTCCTTGTTTTTCCTTTAGATTGCTCGAGCATTTGGGTTACATACATACGTGCAGTACCGTTGGTTCTAAGAACTTCTTGCATTTTTTTTACAGAAGGAGCTAACGCTGTTGCTTCGCTTTGTGTTACTTCTTCTAAGACGACATTAAGCCAAATATTGATAGAGATACGTTGTTTTTCTGTATATGCAGTTCTGATCCATTGGTCGTTAGCATGCATCTTTGCTTCCGAGGGAGTAATTTTTGGTTCAATAGTTGTTGTTTCCATGGGTTTCTTTTTATAGAGTATTAATATTAATACGATTTACGAATAAAAATTTCACATCTAATTGCATTCCTTTTCTACTATATTTTCTTCATAAAATGAAACAATAGCTAAGGCTATTCTTTAATTTGATTCATCAATCTAGCGAAAAATCGTTGTAATTATTTTACGAAATTCTCATCCGTAAATCGTATAACCTGTAATGTACAATGTTGTTGTAAAGAATACTATTTCAGCATATTGCACTGGGAAACCCATAAAAAAGAAAAGTGATAACTGGATTGGTTATCGCTTTTTAGGGTAGACACTTTTTTATACGTTGACTTTTGTATAACTTAAGTTTGCTGGTTTTAAGCTAACATCATACGTCAAATCCTTTACGGCTGTTTTGGTTACTTTGATGTGGCTATTGTACAGGACGTAATATGGAGTTACTGTTCCTAATACATTAATAATCATAACGAACCCACTATCATCGGTTCTATTCCAATTTTCATCTTTACTATTTTCTATAGTAAAATATTCTGTGCTACCGCCAGTTCCCCATTGGTTAATTGATACCTTTATTGAAACTCCTGAATTGTTTGTTACTTTAATCCACATTGTGGAGTTTAATTCTCCGAGGCTTGCCTCGAAATGTAAATAAGGTTTTCCGCTGGATGCCTCGAGCTTCCTCCGAGGTAGTTGACTTATAAGTAATTAATTAATTTTTTTCTTCTACTAATATTTTGAGGGTGTACGATAAATTTCACTTATTGAAAATTTCACGTTCAAATCAATAGGTATTAAAAAACATCGATCCCTTTACCAACACTGCTTCTCGCTCACAACTAGTGTTGTGCCGTCTTCCAAAGGAAGGGAGATTTAGAGGGATGTTTTTCGTTAATTTCATCCCCAAAAGGGAAATTTGTCGTACACCCCATTTTGAAATAAAGGTGAACAAACGTATTCCTCCCTTTTTATTTCAATCATAGTAGAAAATAATAGTTCTCTTGTTAAACTAAGCGGTCATGATCAGGTCGATGAAAACCAAAAAAGTGAACAGAAAGAGTTTTTAGATAGTATATATCTCTGTTTATTAACAAATAAACAAATCTTAGAAAATGGATATTAAACAGTAATAATCTTTTCTTTTACAGCTTTGATCACCAAGCCTGCAGTATTTTTAACACCCAATTTACTCATTAGGTTTTTTCTATGTCCTTCGATGGTACGTACGCTAAGAAAAAGTTGTTCTGCTATTTCTGCTGTGGTATATTCTTGAGTAATTCCTTCTAGTACCTCGAGTTCTCTTGAAGTTAGATGGTAGTCTTTAGAAATAGCAGGCGGTTTATTTGTTTTATGTTTTAATCCTTTTAGTAATGCTTCAGATACAAAAGAGTTAAAGTAAAACCCATTTTGATAGGTAGATCGAATAGCAGTTTCTAATTCTTGTTGATTGGTGTCTTTTAAAAGATATCCATTGGCACCTACTTCCATAAGATAAGAGATCATACGTTCTTCTTTGTGCATAGTAAGGATAATAATCTTGATGTTGGGATATAGTTCCTGAAGCTTTAAAGTAGTATCGACTCCATTCATATTTTCCATTTCCAGATCCAATAGTATAACATCAGGAACTTCATTATTAAGTTTTACAAGTAAGTCTTTACCACTAACAGCTTCTAATGTTAATTCGATATTAGGCATTTTGTTAAGTAACGATTTGATGCCTTCGCGAAATAAATTATGATCATCAACCAATCCTAGTTTAATAGTTTCCATAACAGTGTAATTAATTAATTTTTTAATACTTGATGCGCTATTTAATTACAATTTTGACTTTCATTCCCGAATTTCCTTCAATAAAATAAATATTACCCGAGAGTATAGATAATCGACTCTCTATATTTTTAAGTCCCAACCCTTTTTTAAGAATCAGGTTTTCTTTGCTTAATCCTTTACCGTTATCTTCATATAGAATCACCAAAGAATTGTTTTCATTTTTTAATTCAAGATGTATAACAGAAGCTTGTGCGTGTTTAAGCGTATTGGTAATAAGCTCTTGTATGATTCTATATAAATTTAACTCTTTTGATTTGGAAATCGGCTGTGTTGTGTTATTTTTAAAGATAACTTTTATTTTACCACTATCCTGTATGGTTTGTACCAAACTATGAATTGCTTCTATAAGCCCCAATTTTTCTAAAATAACAGGTCTAAGATCTTGAGAAATACTGCGTACACTTTGTATCATATCATCAAAAAAACCACTCATTTTTACAGTAATTTCTTCTAGTTCTTCTGCGGGTAATTGAGGCGATATTTGCCCAAAATATAGTTTGGTAGTAGTGAGCATTGCTCCTACATCATCATGTAACTCTTTGGCAATTCTGGTACGTTCTTCTTCCTGACTGCTAATCGATGTTTTTAATAGTTCTTTTTGATAATCAGATTCTAATTTTTGATGTTTTTTTTGCTGTGCCAGTAACCTTTTTTGATAAATAATAAAAAACACAATGACCGATAATGCTAATGAAAATATGATCAGCATCCCAATGATGATGATTTTAAATGTTATGGCTTTTTCGGGGTCACCCATATGGCTATAGTATAAAAAAGAGTGAGTACAATGTTTATAAAAGCATGAAGCCCCCAAAGAATATAACTAGCTTCAGTTATCCCTTTAAATAAACTATTATTCATAAAAAACAAGATCAGGTTACTAGAGAAATAGATTAAAAACCCAGAATTGATCCAAAACATTGGATTTGTTTCCAGCGTACTATATTTTACTTCTTTAAGTAAGGCATAAAAATAACATAACGAAAAGAAGATAACAACCACTCCTGTAAGAGTGGTTGTATTAGAATTAAAGGTTTGCAAATCCTGAAAAAACAAAGTGTTTATAACTGCAAATAGTACAAAGCTACTACTTATGATTATAAAGAACAGTTTCGAGAATAGGCTTGCAAGTACCTTTTTATAAATTGCTGTGATGAGCAAGAATTCCAGAACCGTATAAAAATGATACACGGGTAAATTATTCACCTTTTGATACCAAAGAATATTAGAAATAGATTCTACCAGTAAAACGGTTAAAAGTAAATATACCAGTCTAATCTGCACTTTGTTTAACGAACGTAACTTAAACCCCGAAATTAATAAAGGAATAATGACGATAAAAGATGAAATCAGACTTAGGTTTGTAAAGAATTCTTTACTCATTGGTATATGATAATGGTTGATTTTATACGCAAGTAGGAGGACATGGTCTAGAATATTCTACATAAACTTCGCCATCTGGACCTCTTAAAGTATCAGGTAAAAAAACATTTTTAATAGGCGTACCCGGGGTGATCCCAATTACTGGCGTGAAAGAAACCATGTCTTTATACTGAAACTTATTTTGATCCAGGCCTGGATAAAATTTGAGCGCTCCTATATTACCAAGGAAAGGATTGATCAAATCTGGTGTTACAATATAAAAAAGAACACGTTCCATAGGTCTTCTTTGAGGTACAACAGTGAACAAATCATCTACCAAACTCATTTCTACCTCTTCCCAATTTTTATGAATCATATCTTTAAAAATACCAGGTACATATTCAGAACCCAATCTTGTCTGATCTTTTTCTATAGGATTAATTTCTTTCGGTTTTGAATTAGGTTCGAGCCCAAACTTATGTTTTTTACCATTTTGATCTACGATTTCAAAAATCGGAAAGAAAGTAAAATGTTCTTTAGTACCCTTATGCAGCGCCATATACATTTTAAAACTTTTGATCTCTTTTATTTCATTAATTCTTTTTACATCATTTTTTCTCATCGAGTAATAATTTACCCTCTCATACTGTCCTTGTGTAGGGTCTAGTCTATGAAAATGATGAGTAAGTTGTAGTACATCTGCTCTTTGCCAATTGCTAGTGGTTGATTCAAAAATCTCATCTGTTAGTACAAAGTCTTCCTGTGTGATTATGGTTTCCATTTGGATGTAGTTTATGGTTTATTAATTAGAGAATTAAAGTTAGCCAAAAAACGCGATATATCTCGATTTTACTGGCAATTTACAGGTAGTAACCCTATAAAACTACGTAATTATACCCTATATAGTGATTTGGATGTGATTAGATTTAGAATTGTTGTAAAAATCACCTGTATCACTGCTCACAAAACCATTTAATTTATGATTTTGATAAGGAAATGATTGCTATAAATGCGATAATTTTATGGGGAAAATTCCGCTAATAATCAAATTATACCAGTTATGAGTTAAAATGAGCTAAAATAGGCGAAGTTGCTTTCTTTTTATACGACGCTGTGATTGTTTTACATAGCAGCGCTATAAAAAATGTGAACAAGGAAGTAAAAAATGAAATGAACAAGACTATTAATACCATTTGTATTTTGAATTTTCTTTACCAGTAGATTTAAAGTGCAAATGGTATAAGTTCGTTTTAATTTATAATTGGTATCAAACACACAGGAGAAGATTTGACCCGAACACTCCTTAAAACAAAGTAGGGCTAACCACAACTCTTAAAACAATGAAAAGAACAATTAATTTTTTTTTGCGCTAAATGCTTTATAAGTTTACCTTCTTTTTGGTGATTAATTAAGTATGCAAAACAAATTATTTAGCAGAAAGCGCTTCTCCAGAAAAAGAGATTCCTTCCCATCCGTTTTGTATAAAGTTTCTGATGTTTTGATGATCAGTTGCATTGGGATGTTTTAGTACATCTTCTCTATAATAATCCCCAAAACAAGCCAAGGTCTGGTCTGTATCGAGGTTATGCAGCTTTGCAAAAGAGAATAATTTACAAGATCCAGAGTTTTGACCTGCTTCATTATGAGTCTCTCCGTTAGTAAAAGCCGTAGGAGTAAAATCATAATGCTCTTCTATAACTGCCATGGTATCTTGAAACTGAATGGTATTTGGTGTTTGTTTTACATTTTCTATAAACTGTGTGATTGTCATTGTCAATAGTTGTTATTTATATTAAGTTTTTTTGTATTAATTTCTGAAGCATAGGAACCATTTCTTCTTCAAACCATGGGTTTTTAGCTCGCCAAAACCGATTTCTGGGAGAAGGATGTGGAGTAGGAAAATAAGTGGGCCAATATTCTTTTCCTGCCTTAACAGTTTCTGTTAGGTTTTTTTTGATTTGATCTTTTAGATAATATTTCTGTGCGTACAATCCAATAAGTATAATGAGTTGTACATTAGGCATTTTCTCAAATAATTGTTCATGCCATAAAGGGGCACATTCTGGTCTTGGTGGCAGGTCACCACTTTTTCCTTTTCCTGGGTAACAAAACCCCATAGGAATTAGTGCAATTTTTGTTTCATCATAAAATACTTGATCTGTAATGCCCAACCATTTTCTAAGTTGTTTTCCACTGGCATCATCCCAGGGAGTACCAGAAAGATGAACTTTTGTGCCTGGTGCTTGCCCGATAATGGCAATGGTTGCATCGGGATGTGCTGCCACAATAGGTCTTGGTCCTAATGCCAAATGTTCATCACATACCTTACAGGCTCTTATGTCTGCTAACAAATTTTGCATACCTATTTTTTCTTTCCAGCAACGATCATCACGATTTCACCTTTTGGAGGGGTATTTTCGAAATGTGCACATACTTCCTGAACTGTTCCTCGTATGGTCTCTTCATGAAGTTTACTAATTTCTCTGGAAACTGACACTTGTCGATCTGTACCAAAATATTCGATAAAATGCCCCAGAGTTTTTACAAGTTTGTGCGGGGACTCATAAAAAATCATAGTTCTGGATTCTTCTGTTAGCAGCTTTAGTCTTGTTTGTCGACCTTTCTTTACAGGTAAAAAACCTTCGAAGACAAATTTATCATTTGGCAGACCACTAGTAACCAAAGCCGGTACAAAAGCGGTTGCTCCTGGCAAACATTCTACCTCAAGTCCTTGTTCTACACAAGCTCGCGTAAGTAAAAAACCAGGATCACTAATGGCAGGAGTACCAGCATCACTTATTAGGGCAATGGTTGTTCCTCCTTGTAATTTCTGAATGATTTGATTGACCATCTTATGCTCATTATGCATATGATGACTTTGCATCGAGGTGGTGATTTGGTAATGTTTTAAAAGTTTTCCACTAGTACGGGTATCTTCTGCAAGAATCAAATCAACCTCATTAAGAACCTTGATTGCCCTAAAGGTCATGTCTTCTAAATTACCAATAGGAGTGGGAACAATATATAATTTTGACATGTTATGGTCTTATTTTTTTACCAATCGTATAAGAAACGATAAGAATTAAAAGTGCATATACAGATAATCCAATAGGATGCCCTGCATAATGGTGGGCCAAGGTAGCTAATATTAAATCAAAGAAAAAACCTGCATAGGCCCATTCTTTAATCCACTTAATTCTATTTGTCAAAATGGCGACTATTCCTAATAGTTTGGCAACTGCCAAAGGAATTACAATATAGGTGGGGTAATTAAAACTTTTAAAAAAACCTTGTACCATTTCGGTATTAAAAAAATATAGCTGTGCAGAATATAACATAATGGCACAAAGCGCTACGGTGGTAATCCAGTATAAAATTTTCATGAGGTAGGTTTATAAGTTAAAGATCATACTTACTAAGGATGGTATCCATAAATCGCTCTTCATATTCTTCTTTATCTTTCCAGTTATTATAATCTGGTTTTATCATGTTGTTGATAAAATCTTTGGCTTCTGTTTTACTATTGATGGTTCCGAGTTGAGATAACACTCTGTTATAGTCGGTCGCACTCCCTTCAAAAAGGTATTTGATAAAAGCCAATCGATCATTCAAGCCAATATGAATTTCTTTTTTAAGTTGATCATTGAGTGATTTAGGGCGATCACTTTCGTCAGAAACCGAATCTTCATCAGATAGTTCTTCTATAGATGCCCGATCTGCCCGTATAAAAAGATCTTCGGTCACACGCGCATTAATTTCTTCAATAACAATTTCTGGTGTTTTAGGTGAAACTGGTGGGTTTTGAGACGATTCAGGTATAGGATCTGTAGATACGGGCTCTGTTACTGTAGTTTCTTTTTTGGCAATTGGCTCTTCTGCTTTGGTAATAGGATTTGAAGGAGTAATATCTACCTTTTGAGTGATTATATTGGCGTTTTCTATCTCGTTAGTCGAATGAGAATCAGGTGTCTCTATTGGCTCTTGGTCCAGTATACTTCGTATTTGCCCTATAGTGGGTTGGGGACCTTTGAAATGAGTTTCTGCAAAATTAAGAATCGCTATCTTTTCATATAGTTCTCTGGCCTCTTCTTGCAATTGAGATAGTGTAGCTGTATCCTTAAGTTGTAATATCCTGTGAGCAATACTTATAAGTTCTGCTTCCAATTTCTTCTTCATAACTTTCTGATTGGTTTGTAATACCGCCTTTTGTTTTTTAATAAATTTACCTCATCTTTAGGGGAATACCAAATGGTCATAACTAATGATTTGGTATAATGAGAGGGGGTTTTTTTAATTGATGCTGAAAAATACAAAATGTTTCTCGAAAATACGGTAAATTATAAAGAGCAATTTGGGTGGATAGAAGTTATCTGTGGTTCTATGTTTTCTGGTAAAACAGAAGAATTGATCCGTCGGTTAAAACGTGCACAATTTGCCAAGCAAAATGTAGAGATTTTTAAACCTGCAGTAGATATTCGCTATGATGACGAAATGGTAGTTTCTCATGATTCCAATCAAATTCGTTCTACCCCAGTACCTGCTGCAGCGAATATTCGTATTCTTGCAGATACTTGCGATGTTATTGGGATAGATGAAGCCCAGTTTTTTGATGATGAGATTGTTTCGGTATGTAACGATTTGGCTAATAAAGGGATTCGTGTGATCGTTGCTGGATTAGATATGGATTTTAAAGGAAACCCATTTGGCCCTATGCCTGCATTAATGGCCACAGCCGAGTATGTAACCAAAGTGCATGCTGTTTGTACCAGAACGGGCAATCTGGCACAGTTTAGTTATAGAAAATCTAAAAAAGATGATCTGGTATTGTTAGGAGAAACAGATGAATATGAACCTCTAAGCCGGGGAGCATTTTATAAAGCAATGCTTAAAGAAAAAGTAAAGCAGATAGACGTTAAAGACTCTCAAGAAATACCTAGTAAAAAAGAAACCCCAAATAAAGACCAAAAATCTGATGAGTAGCATAAAAGAAACTGTATTAGAAATTAACCTGGCTCATCTTACTCATAATTATAAATATCTTAAAAGCAAGGTTCGTCCTAATGTCAAAATATTGGCTGTTGTAAAGGCATCAGGGTACGGTAGTGATGCAGCAGTAATTGCCAAACATCTAGAACAGATTGGGGCAGATTATTTTGCAGTTGCATATACTTCTGAAGGTGTTATCCTAAGAGAATCTGGAATAAAAACCCCAATATTGGTATTGCATCCGCAACCTGTAAATTTTGAAGAATTAATAGTAAACGAATTAACTCCCAGTATTTATAGTTTTAGGGTACTTACAAGTTTTATAGAAACGGCTAACTCCCTTGATAAAAAAGAATACCCAGTACATATAAAATTTAATACAGGGTTGCATAGAATTGGTTTTGATGAAGTTGATATTGAGGCTATCATAAAACAGATTTCTAGTACCAAAGCAATTAAGGTAATTGCCATGTTATCTCATTTGGCTGCTAGTGAAGACATAGCAGAAAAAGAATTTACATTAGGCCAAATAAGTACTTTTAAAAAGATAGCTGATAAGATGACAAATAAGTTAGGCTATGCTCCTATATTACATCAGTCTAATACCTCTGGAATTCTTAATTATCCCGAAGCGCATTTCGATATGGTTCGTACCGGTATCGGTTTGTATGGCTATGGTAATGATGCAAAATATGACCCAGAATTAAAACCTGTTGCGAGCCTAAAATCTATAGTATCCCAGATACATACATTACAAGCAGGAGATTCGCTAGGATATAATAGAGCATTTGTAGCTACCGAAATGACTAAAACGGCAACTATTCCGCTAGGGCATGCAGATGGTATTGGTAGGCAATATGGTAATAGAAAAGGATTTGTAACCATACATGGTAAACGAGCTTATATTATTGGTAATGTTTGTATGGATATGATTATGGTAGATGTAACCGATATTGAGTGTGAAGAAGGAGATGAGGTTGTTATTTTTGATGGCAATGCTACCGCTTCTACCATTGCAGAAAATGCTGGTACGATTTCTTATGAGTTACTTACCGCAATTTCTTTGAGGGTTAAACGTACAATTATCGACAATAATTGACTTTTGTCTAAAAAACGACTTTCAATTTTAAGAACTTTTAACACTTGTTCGTTTTTTTAGTAAATTCGTAAAGTACAAACCATCAAAATATTATAATATGGGATTTTTTAAAGATTTTAAATCTTTCTTATTAAAAGGAGATATTGTTTCACTAGCAACAGCGGTTGTAATTGGTGGAGCATTTAATAAAATAGTTGGCTCTGCAGTGGCAGACATTATTATGCCAATAGTAGGAGTTATAACAGGAGGAACAGACTTCACCCAAAAATTTATTGCTCTGGATGGAGGCGAGTACGCAAGCTTGGCAGCTGCCAAAGAAGCTGGTGCGGCGGTAATGACTTATGGTAACTTAATACAGGCCATCATCAACTTTATTATTGTAGGACTATTTATTTTTATGGTTCTTAAAGCTTACGAAAAATCTAAGAAAAAAGAAGAAGAAGCTCCTGCAGCACCTGCTGGTCCAACTCAAGAAGAGTTATTAGCAGAAATCAGAGATTTACTGAAAAAGTAGAATACTTTGATAGCATGATGAATACAATATAGCTACCGCTATACTACATATTCTAACCTTTAAACCGCCCATTTTAGGGCGGTTATTTTTTGTAAATTGTTTAATATTTAACAAATAATACAAATTTCTATATTTTTTATATAAACACTTGCTATCTAGGAAATATTCCTCAAATTTGCTAAAAATTAAATAGTTTATCATTCTCGTGCATACGAGAATAAATATTTTACTTATGAAAGTAGCTGTAGTAGGTGCTACCGGTCTGGTAGGAACCGTTATGTTAAAAGTATTGGAAGAGAGAAATTTTCCGGTAACAGAATTAATTCCTGTAGCATCAGAGAGATCTGTTGGTAAACAAATTACGTACCGTGGTAATTCATATTCTGTAGTTGGTCTTGCTACAGCTGTCGAAATGAAACCAGATGTAGCTTTGTTTTCTGCAGGAGGAAGTACTTCATTAGAATGGGCTCCAAAATTTGCCGAAGCAGGTATCACAGTGATAGATAACTCATCTGCCTGGAGAATGGATCCAAGTAAAAAGCTGGTAGTTCCAGAAATTAATGCAAAAGAATTAACCAAAGAGGATAAGATCATAGCAAACCCTAATTGTTCTACTATACAATTGGTAATGGCTTTAGGGCCACTGCATGCAAAATACAAAATTAAGCGTGCTATAATTTCTACCTATCAATCTATTACTGGTACAGGCGTAAAGGCTGTACAACAGTTAGAGAATGAATATGTTGGTGAAAAAGGCGAAATGGCATATCCATATCCTATACATCGTAACGCAATTCCACATTGTGACGTGTTTCAGGAAAACGGATACACCAAAGAAGAAATGAAACTGGTAAACGAAACACAAAAAATTCTTGATGATCGCACCATTGCTGTAACTGCTACTGCTATTAGGATTCCTGTTGTAGGAGGACATAGTGAGAGTGTTAACTTAGAATTTGGGAACGAATTTAATGAGAGTGATGTAAGACAGGCATTAAGTGAAACGCCTGGAGTTACTGTTCAAGACAATCCTGATACCAACACTTATCCTATGCCCATATATGCAGAGGGTAAGAATGATGTTTTTGTAGGTAGAATTAGAAGAGATCATTCTAGAGAGAATGCTTTAAATATGTGGATCGTTGCAGACAACCTACGTAAAGGAGCAGCAACCAATGCCGTTCAAATTGGAGAGTATTTGATAGAAAACGAACTCATAGGATAGTTTACCTAAAGGTAAATAGTAAATACTAGAAATAAAGTAAATATAAGGATCAAGCACCCTCCTATATGTAGACTATATTTCTTAATATACTTCATGATCATTTTAGAGATAATTTTTACTAAATGAATAAACTTGTTGTATAAAAGACCTCTTATTGTATAAGTCGTTACAAATAGTATTTATATCCTTATACCAACAATATCATTGAATCATTGCAAATTAATTGTAGTGTATCGATGAAATATGATTATATATAAAGCGCACAATCAAAAGCCCTATGTATTCACTACATAGGGCTTTAATTATTTTAAGATAATAATGTGTCCTTGTTGTAGTACGTTGTATTTTAAAATATTTAGGAAAAATATAACTTAAGTGGCTATAGGTGTTTTCCTTTTTCCCATCCGTGTTTTCCTAGGTATTTTTCTCCAGATTCGATAGCTCCTTCTTCTACTGTGGTGCCCATAGAGTCATTCCATCGATTTAAATATCCAAACAGAGAAATTACTCCTAACATTTCTACAATTTCTCCTTCATTCCAGTATTTGTATAACTCTTCTTTAATGGTGTCATCGACAGCATTAGGAGTGATAGACGCTGCCAAAGAAAAATCGAGTGCAGCACGTTCTGCGTTACTAAAAGCAGAATGGGTTTTATAGTCCCAGATATTATCCAATTGTTCTTGTTCTGCACCATACCTTTCTGCAGCACGTATGGCATGCGCCTGACAATATCGACATCCTGTTGCATTACTACTAACCCAGGCTATCATACGTTTAAGAGCAGAGGTTACTCGACCTTCATTGGCCATAACAGCTTTATTTAGGTTAATAAATGCTTTAGAAATAGCAGGCCTTCTTTGCATGGTAAGAATTGAATTAGGACAGAAACCCAGGGTTTCGTTAAAAAATTCTGCCAATTCTCTGGTTTCTGGATCATGATCAGCCGACAGTGGAGTAACTAATGCCATTAGGATATCTATTTTTAAAAATTAATGTAGTTTTTTGACTTGTAAAATACAAAACTAACAGTGCAATTTCATTTAAAACCCTAAGATTTTTTCTCTGTATTTAGTATTCAACAATGCTTTGAGTCGTTTTTTGTTTTTACTTTTCTTGAAGGTTTGTTCTTGATTTAGAAGAGTTAATACAATT
>NZ_JBFMKP010000045.1:0-33522 GCF_040786235.1 Aquimarina discodermiae | reverse complement strand
CAATATAGGATTGCGTGTGCCTTTTTAAAACACATCTTTTAATCCTAAAATTGAAAAAAATCAACAAAAACCATAATGGATGAAAAAGAAAATCGCCTAAAAATAACTTTTTAGACGACCTCCTTTTAATCATCCTATCTAGTATTTTATCAAAAGTATTAGATACATTACTTATCTTATTTTTCTACAACAACTCTTTCTACCCCACTCTTATCTCCTATCTGACATTTAACCAAATATAGTCCTGTAGGTATTTTTGCACTTAGTGGTAGTACCATTGTATCTCCTCCTTTTTGCACAGTATACGTTGCGATCTTTTTTCCTCTTACATCGTATAATTGTACGTTTATCATACTACTTTCTGTGCTATTGAATCTTAAACTCAATTGTTTATCAAAAATAGGATTCTTTGTAACTGTAAAAAGTGATCGTGTGTTATTTGCCAGGTACGATTTTGAAGCAGCAACATTTACCGTATAATCTTCGTATTCACCATAACGAACATCATTAGTGCCTGTATCACAAGGATTATTTTCATTATCATAATATGATACCAATACTCTCATTCTTGTTGCTCCTGCTTTGGCAGTTTGCGGCACACTAATCGACACATTCCCTTCAAGGTTCGAGGTTTTAGCTACGGTATAGTTCTCACCTGCATCTGCAAAATCCCCATCTTGATTCCAGTCTACCCAGGCATAAATTTCGTCTGTAGCACCTCCTTGATAACCAATAATTGTTACTTTTAGGTTATGATTTGTTCCAACACTTACATTTGCAGAAGAAGACGTATGATCCTCATAACCAGAAGCGCTACGAGTCGATGATTTATTAATACCAGCAAAAGTAACATTCGATATTCCTTCTGGACCTCCGTTACCTGTTGCAGAACAATAAGTAACATTGGTTTGACAAGGTTCACAAGATCCGCCACAGTCGATACCGGTTTCATCTCCATTTTGTATCCCATCGTTACATGTTGGATCAGTTCCTCCTCCCGTAATAGTCACCGTATAATCTTCTACCTCTCCATAGCTAAAAGACTCACATGGAGTAGGTATCCCATTGTACTTCATAGATACTCTCATACGGGTATTTCCGTTGGTAGCAGATGCAGGTACTGTAAAACTTCCGCTTACAGAAGTATCTCTCGAAGCTGCTTTACTAAATACTTGCTCTCCGCTATCGGCAAAATCACCATCTCCGTTATAATCAATCCATACACTATATCCTTCATCATAAGTAGTACTTGACCACGCTGGAGTAATGGTTATTGTATTAGATACTCCCTTAGATAAAGTGGTAGAAAGAGAAGTGTAATCTCCATATCCTCCAGAAGAACCTGTAGTCGTATTACTTATACTACCTAATGCTACTTTACCAATATATTCATCTGCTACACTTTGACCATTAGAAGAACAGTATGTAACATTGGTACAAGGGTCACAGGATCCTCCACAATCTACACCTGTTTCATCTCCATTTTGAATACCATCATTACAAGTAGGTGTTGCAGCACAATTACCACTCGAAGTATATGTTGTCGTACCACAAGCAATGGTAAAAGTATCTTTTACAGTGGCATCTGCTTTCTTAGCTTCCCAGCTTGCTCCAACTATAGTAGAAGTCTCTCTTGTTTGTCCTGCGGCTACGGTAAATTGTGATGTATTATTCGTAAAATACTCTAATGAACAATCTGTAGTATTACTAAAAGTTACTGTTACCTGGTCTCCGGTAGAACAACCACCACAAGTAGTAACACAACTGGCTGCAGAAATATAACTACGTATTTTATCACCTGGTTGTTGTCCAAATCCATTAGCAAAATTGGTTCCTACATCGGTAAGTGCACAATAGCTCATTATAGTTCCTACATTACTTCCTGCAGCTGGTTTAGGAGGTCTTGTGCAATTTCCTTCAGGTGCTACACAACCATCGATAGGCGTATTATTACCATTCCAGGCACATGCTTGTGTATGAGGAGATCCTAGGTTATGCCCTAACTCATGTGTTACTACCATTATCGTTTCAGAAAAAGTAGGAACGTTTTCGAAGGTTTTCTTAATAGAAGATCTTGCATACCCGGTAGTACTGCATAATCCATCAAGAGACATTGCTACTCCATTTGCTCCGCCGGAAGCATAATTAACAAAGTGTCCTAAGTCACCATCAAATGTATTTGACCTTCTATAATTTGCATAGGAATCGATATCAGAAAATGGTTGATTACTTTCCCAAGCTTTCATTCCAGAAAGTTTAATCGTAATCTGCTCGCCAGCATAGATTACCGCTACCTGATTAAACATAGCCTGTATATAATCTGAAGCTCCCTGAACTCCTCCTTTATCACTCACTATATCTGTAGCGATATCAAAGAAAACTTTTGGACATTTATCTATCGCATTCGCTTCATTCGAAAAATTATCATTGAGTTGTTTTTTATTCTTTTCTTTAAAATTAGCATAGTCCCTAACCTCACAAGAAAAATCAAACAGATGGCTGATATCTGTATCAGAATATGCAATCATTTTATTGCTATTCTCGAGTGCTCCTATTACAATATTTCCTGACACTCCTTTTACACTAACGATTCCGGCCATTTCATCTTGGTAAAAACTAACAGCTACCACAGAGTTTTGTTGACCTTTTACAACACCTCTATAATGTAAAATTTGACGGTCCGGAATTACTTCTTTTCCAGAAGGCATCGCAACAACTTTAAAATTATCTGTGGTAATTTGTACTCTAGCCAATTCTAAAGTTAGTGGTGCTCCCTTTTGAGGGATCTCTAAACTCATCGTATTCGCCGGCTTGCTGTGAAAAGAATTAAGCTTATTCTTTTGCATCGAAAATATTGTGTAATTTTTTAGTTCCTTAGGAACCTGGATTTTTGCGTTTCGGTTGTCTACTACCGAAAACAAATTAACGTCTTCAAATGTTGCCCCGGATGCTTTCTTATTCTGAATTAGCTCATAAGGTTTTTCTGGTTTTGTTTGTGCAAAACTGATTGCTGTAAAAAAGGCAATCATAATCATTAAGATGTTTTTCATCGTACTAAGTTTTAGTTTTATGGATTTTTTGAATAGTTATGGTATAGGCGAGGTCAATAAACTATTTAAAAAATCCTGATTGAGTTTGTATTTGCATTGAAAGTACAAAACCTTATAAACACTTAGAAATCAAAACACAACATTGTTTAAAAAAACTTTTTTTAACCTAAATTTAAGTTAAAAACAGTCTAGTTTCCTAGTTAAATTAATATTCTTTAAGATTTTTTGTTAACAAATATTTAGGATATCATTTCCCTATATACCAAAATATTGCCTTTTTTTAAACAAAAAAGCTGCTAAAAAAGCATTTTTGAGATAATAAAGTACTAATTGTTACATCTTTGATCCTTAGATTATCCTTAAAAGCTAATTTTTACTCTATATATTTATGAAGGAAAATTAAGACACTACTTCAAAAACTCATAAAACACTACACGACAATACTTTAAAAAACAATTGATGTAAAATGTTAATACATATATACAAAAGGATATAAAAAATACTTTTAACATGCTATCTTTAGCAAAAGCAAATCAGGTCAATTTCTCAAAACCCTATCAAATAACTACATTTGCAATCTTGGTAAAAATTATATGCGCAAATCAGACGAAAATATTGAAGTATTAGGAGCTCGTGTTCACAATTTAAAAAACATTGATGTTACAATACCCCGTGAAAAATTAGTAGTTATTACCGGTTTATCAGGGTCTGGTAAGTCTTCTTTGGCTTTTGATACAATTTATGCAGAGGGTCAACGAAGATATATCGAAACTTTTTCGGCATATGCAAGACAGTTTTTAGGGGGATTGGAAAGGCCTGATGTCGATAAAATTGATGGACTATCCCCTGTTATTGCTATTGAACAAAAAACCACCAGTAAAAGTCCGCGAAGTACGGTAGGTACTATTACAGAAATCTATGATTTCCTTAGACTCCTATTCTCTAGGGGTAGCGATGCTTATAGCTATAATACTGGTGAAAAAATGGTGAGCTATAGTGATGAACAAATTAAGGATCTTATTATAAAAGATTTCTCAGGAAAAAGAATAAATATTTTAGCTCCGGTTGTTAGATCAAGAAAAGGTCATTATAGAGAATTGTTTGAACAAATTGCCAAGCAAGGCTTTGTTAAAGTGCGTACCGATGGTAAAATTGTAGATATTACCAAAGGAATGAAATTAGATCGGTATAAAACTCACGATATAGAAATTGTGATTGATCGATTACTAATTTCTAAGGACCAGGATAATTCTAAGCGCTTAATGCAAACTATTAATACCGCAATGTATCACGGTGATGATGTATTAATGGTAATAGAGCAAGAGTCTCAAGAAATTAGATTTTTTAGTAGAAGTCTAATGTGCCCTTCTAGCGGAATTTCATATCCTAACCCAGAACCAAATAACTTTTCTTTCAATTCTCCCAAAGGTGCTTGTCCAAAGTGTAATGGTATTGGTAATCTATATGAAGTAAATCAAAATAAAATAATTCCAGACGATACCGTCTCTATAAAAAATGGAGGATTAGCCCCTCAGGGACCTCAAAAAAACAATTGGATATTTAAACAATTAGATCTAATCGCTCAACGATTTGACTTTAAGTTAAGCGATCCTATTCATAAAATCCCTGAAGAGGCAATGCAAATTATATTGCATGGAGGGAAAGAAAAATTTAGTGTTAATAGCAAAACACTTGGGGTAACCCGAGAATACAAAATAGATTTTGAAGGTATTGCTACATTTATAGAAAACACCTATAACAATAGTGATTCTACTTCTCTAAAGAGATGGGCCAAGGATTTTATGGACAATATCGAATGCCCCGAGTGCCATGGTTCTAGATTACGTAAAGAATCACTTTATTTTAAAGTAAACACAAAAAATATTGCAGAACTTGCTTCGATGGACATTAGTGAGCTATCAGATTGGTTTAAAGATCTACCAAATCATATTTCTGAAAAGCAGAAGAAAATTTCAGGCGAGATTGTAAAAGAAATCAATACCCGACTTCGGTTTTTGGTAGATGTTGGACTTACCTATCTCTCTTTAAATAGAAGTAGTAAGTCCCTATCGGGAGGAGAAGCACAACGCATAAGGCTTGCTACACAAATTGGTTCTCAACTTGTTGGTGTATTATATATTTTGGACGAACCTAGTATTGGTTTGCATCAAAGGGATAATGAGAAATTGATTAACTCGCTTATACAATTGCGTGACATTGGTAATTCTGTCATTGTAGTAGAACATGATAAAGATATGATAGAACGGGCAGATCATGTAATTGATATCGGTCCGTTTGCAGGAAAACATGGGGGTGAAATTATAAGTGAAGGTACTCCAACAGAATTGCAATCACATCATACGCTAACTGCAGATTATTTAAGTGGTAAAAAACAAATAGAAATACCACCAAAACGCAGAGAAGGTAACGGAAAAATTATCTCTTTAAAAGGGGCCACAGGAAATAACTTAAAAAATGTAGCAATCGATATACCTCTTGGTAAAATGATAGCCGTTACGGGTGTATCTGGCAGTGGTAAATCAACGCTTATTAACGAAACCCTATATCCTATTTTAAATGCATATTACTTTAACGGGGTACGAAAACCAATGCCTTATAAAAGCATCAAAGGTTTAGAACACGCAGACAAAGTAATTGATATTAATCAATCTCCTATTGGCCGTACACCCAGGTCAAACCCTGCTACCTATACTGGAGTTTTCTCTGAAATAAGAAGCTTATTTGCCAAAACACCAGAAGCTATGATACGAGGATATAAACCTGGACGTTTTAGTTTTAATGTTACCGGCGGAAGATGTGAGACTTGTAAAGGAGGAGGATTAAGAGTTATAGAAATGAATTTTTTACCCGATGTGTATGTCGAATGTGAAACTTGTCAAGGAAAACGATTTAACAGAGAAACACTTGAGATACGATACAAAGGAAAATCGATAGCCGATGTATTACAAATGACCATAAATGAAGCTTGTCATTTTTTTGAACATATTCCCAAAATTGCGAGAAAACTAAAAACCATTCAAAATGTTGGTTTAGGATATATAACCTTAGGTCAACAATCAACTACGTTATCAGGTGGTGAAGCACAACGTATCAAATTGGCAACAGAATTATCTAAAAGAGACACTGGCAATACCTTCTATATCCTAGATGAACCCACAACTGGACTTCATTTTGAAGATATTCGGGTATTGATGGAAGTACTTAATAAATTGGTTGACAAAGGAAATACCGTCTTAATTATCGAACATAATATGGATGTTATCAAAATGGCCGATTATATCATAGATATTGGATATGAAGGTGGTAAAAACGGTGGAAAAGTAGTTGCAAAAGGAACTCCCGAAGATATTATAAAAAATAAAAAAAGCTATACCGCTAAGTTTCTTAAAAAAGAACTTGGTGCATTAAATTAAAAACATAACTATTTATGAGACAAGAACAACACCATAAAGGTTGGAACGAAATAAAAACAAATGATTCATGGGCGATTTTTAAGATCATGGGTGAATTTGTAAATGGTTTTGAAAAAATGAGTAAAATAGGACCTTGTGTATCTATTTTTGGATCTGCTCGTACCAAAACAGATAATAAATATTATCAATTGGCTGTAGATGTTGCTGCCGAAATTGTAAACCATGGATACGGAGTAATAACCGGTGGTGGCCCTGGTATTATGGAAGCCGGAAACAAAGGGGCTCATCTGGCGGGAGGAACTTCTGTTGGGTTAAATATAGACCTGCCATTTGAACAACATGACAACCCATATATCGACAGTGATAAAAGTCTTGATTTTGATTATTTCTTTGTTCGAAAAGTTATGTTTGTAAAATACTCTCAAGGTTTTGTCGTTATGCCAGGAGGGTTTGGAACTCTTGATGAGCTATTTGAAGCAATTACATTAATACAAACAAAGAAAATAGCCAAGTTTCCTATCATACTGGTTAGTACAGAATTTTGGGGCGGACTTATTGATTGGGTAAAAGAAACATTACTCTCTAAGTTTGAAAATATAAGCGCCGGAGACCTGGATCTAATTCATGTAGTAGATACTCCAAAAGAAGTGTTACAGATTTTAGACAAATTCTATGCTCAGTATAATTTAAGTCCTAATTTCTGAAACATATTGCTATTAAATCAGTTCTTAAGAGTACGTCATAAAACAACCATTACAAAGAATAGTAAAATTCTATTGTTTTAGGTTGAAATAATCAAAAAGCAGTAGGGACTATTGTTTGTTTAACGTTCTAATCATAGAACTTTTTAACGTGAAAATATAAGTTGAGAAATATACGAATATATCATTTTGTTGTTATCTTTTTTGCATTACAGACGTTGTTTGCGCAGCATGACATGCGTATGAATGCAGATTTGAATATTCAAAAAAAGATCTTGACAATAACGCAAGAGGTTACCTATAGTAATTCATCTAACGATACACTTGCCAAAATATATTTTCATGATTGGGCCAATAGTTTTTCTAACAAAACCACTCCTTTAGGGAAAAGGTTTGCCGAAGATTTTTTAAAAAAGTTTTATTTTTCAAAAGAAGAAGAAATAGGACGTACTATCATTCAAAACATCACTGATAAAAAACTCAATCCTCTTCAGTGGAAACGTGACCCAGAAGCTCAGGATATATTTTGGATTACCCCCACTACTCCTTTATATCCAGGAGAAGAGAAAACCTTTATTTTAAAATATCAAATTAAATTACCCAGTGCAAAATTTACCCGATACGGATATCTTGACAATGGTAATTTCAACCTAAAATATTGGTACATACTCCCTGCCGTATATGACACCAAATGGAATATCTATAGCCATAAAAATCTGGATGATCTCTATGCTCCTTTAATGAATTATCAAATTAATTTTACAATACCAGTAGGATACAAACTGATAAGTGATCTAAAAGAGCAAAATACTACATCTCTCGAAAATGGTCTTAAAAAAACTATACAACTCTTAGGAAACAATAGAACAGAAGTTAATTTATATTTAGAACAAGGACTTTCCTTTTACGATTTTTCATTAAGTAACGACATACAATTTAGCAGTGATATAAATGGCGATGACTTGTTACCAAAAATGAAATCTGTAGCCATCAACAGAATTTTAAACTTTCTACAAGATAAACTTGGTCCGTATCCTTTTGACAAAATTGTAATTTCTGAAGCAGATTACAAAAATAATCCTGTTTATGGATTGAATCAATTGCCTGATATTGTACGCCCTTTTCCAGATGGATTTCAGCATGAGATAAAGCAATTAAAAATAATAACAGAGAATTATTTAAAAAAGACACTTATTCTTAACCCCAGAGAAGATATCTGGCTACGAGATGCTTTACATATATATCTGATGATGTCGTATACCGAAAAGTATTATCCAGACATGAAAATCATAGGTAAATTAAGTAAAGTTATCGGTATAAGATGGTTTCATATTGCAGATTTAGACTTCAACGATCAGTACTTTTTAGGGTATAAGAATATGGCCAGATTATTTCTGGATCAGCCATTATCTATGCCTCAGGATAAATTGGTAAAGTTTAATAAAAATATTGCGAATGCATATAAAGCAGGGATCGGATTAAACTATCTAAAAGATTATTTGGAAAATGATCAGCTCATTGACCAAAGTATCAAAGATTTTTATACTCAAAATAATTTAAAATATTCGACCTCTAAGGATTACGAAAAAATCCTTAAAGCTTTAGCTCCTAAAAATGTAGATTGGTTTTTTAATGATTATGTAGGGACTAACAAAAAATTAGATTTTAAAATAAAATCGGTTAAAAAAACAAAAGACTCATTAGAAGTTACTATAAAAAATTTAGGCAATAATTCTATGCCGGTATCACTTTTTGGTTTAAAAAAGAAGGAAGTTGTTTCTAAAACATGGGTGATGGGTATCGAAGAAACCAAGAAAGTCAAAATTGCCAGAAATGGGATACGAAAACTAGTATTGGATTATGAACAAAATATCCCAGAAGTAAACAGGCGCAACAATTACAAAAACCTTAAATGGATTTTTAATAAACCTATTCAATTTAGATTTTTACAGGATGTAGAAGACCCAAGATATCACCAGATATTCTTTATTCCAGAAATGGAGTTTAATGTCTATGATGGGTTTACTATTGCTTCTAAATTTTACAACAAATCAATCATCAGAAGAAATTTTGTTTACAGAATATCTCCTGCATATGGATTTAAATCCCGAAAACTATTAGGGTCTGCCTCTGTTTCCAATAGACATCAAATAGCAGAGCATGGATTATATCAGATACAATATGGAGTAAATGGTAGTATGTTTAGTTATGCACCCGACCTCTTATTCAAGCGTTTTTCATCCTCATTTAGTTTTAGATACAGGCCTAAAGACCTGAGGTCAAATAAGAGGCAAAGTCTAAGCTTTAGAAACATTCACGTTTTTAGAGAAAAAGACGAAGAAAACCCTGTCGTAACTCCCAATTATAATGTATTTAGCACCAGATATCGTTATTCTGATTTTAATCTTACAAATTTTTTAGGATACAATATTGACTATCAAATTTCACAAAACTTTAGTAAGCTTTCTACGACCATTAATTACAGAAAATTATTTCTTAATAATCGTCAATTAAATTTACGATTATTTGCTGGGGCTTTTGTTTTTAATGACACCTCAAAAGATGGAAACTTCTTTAGCTTTGCTCTAGACAGGCCTACAGATTATTTATTTGATTATAACTACTTGGGGCGAAGTGAAGACACGGGACTTGTAAGTCAGCAAATTATACTTGCAGAAGGAGGTTTTAAATCCAAACTTCAATATGCTTTTGCCAATCAATGGATAACAACCCTTAATGCCAATACGAATATCTGGAAATGGATTTATGCATATGGAGATGTAGGAATTGTTAAAAACGAAAATATATCCCCAAAATATGTATTTGACGCAGGAGTGCGATTAAGTCTTGTTGCTGATTATTTCGAAATCTTTTTCCCTGTTGTTTCTAATAAAGGATGGGAAATTTCTCAACCCAATTACAACGAACAAATTAGATTTATAATTACCCTAAGTCCAGAAACGCTACTAGGCCTTTTTACACGAGAATGGTATTAAAAAACTAAAATTCTTTGTGTTTCATCTTTTCAAGATTCAAGAGCTTTTGTAAACATCTTTCTTCTAATTAAAAACGCATATTACCTCTTAAGAGTTAAAATAAATATACCTACAGAATGGTTCCTACAACCAACAACACAAAATGGCTTCTTACCTTTTGAGTATTTCACAAACAAACACTAATATTTAACTAAAAAAAAGTAATTTCATAAAGAATCCACGTTTTAATTGCTAAATGTTTAATCTATTTAATACTTTCCGCCTTGGAATTGGTCAGTTTTTTAACTAAATTTGCTAGCACTAAAACATAGTTCACATGCAGCCTGAAACCGTTACTTCATCTAACATTTCGTTCGAAGAATATAGAAGTCAAATACTTAGAGACTATAAAATTGCATTGACAAGTAGAGAATGTAGTTTATTAGGTAGACGTGAAGTATTAACGGGTAAGTCAAAATTCGGAATTTTTGGTGGAGGAAAAGAACTACCTCAACTTGCAATGGCTAGGGTTTTTCGTGATGGAGATTTTAGATCTGGATATTACAGAGATCAGACTTTCATGATGGCCATTGATGAATATAGCATAGAACAATTTTTTGCTGGCTTATATGCTCATACCGATATAGAAAAAGAACCTTACGCTGCAGGAAGGCAAATGGGTGGACACTTTGCAACGCATAGTATACATGAAGATGGAAGTTGGAAAAATTTAACCAAGCAGAAAAATACTAGCTCTGATATCTCTCCTACGGCAGGACAAATGCCAAGATTGGTGGGACTAGCTCAAGCATCCAAAGTATATCGAAATGAAAAAAGTGTTTCCCATTTATCGAATTTTTCGATTAATGGGAACGAAGTTGCCTGGGGTACTATTGGTAATGCCAGTACCAGTGAAGGGTTATTTTGGGAAACTGTAAATGCTGGAGCGGTTTTACAAATACCAATGGTGATAAGCATTTGGGATGACGAATATGGTATTTCTGTACATGCAAAAGACCAAACGGCCAAAGAAGACATTTCGATAATTCTTGAAGGTTTTAGACGTGATAAGGAACATGAAGGATATGAAATATATAGTGTAAATGGTTGGGATTATGCTTCTTTAATAGATGTTTATGAAAAAGCCGAAAAACTAGCTAGAGAACAACATATCCCAGTTATTATCCACGTAAAAGAATTAACGCAACCACAAGGGCATTCTACCTCTGGATCTCACGAAAGATACAAGAGTGAAGAACGCCTAAATTGGGAACGTGAGTATGATTGCAACAAAAAGTTTAAAGAGTGGATTATCGAACATAATATTGCCACTCCAGAAGAATTATTAGAATTTGAAAAGACAGCAAAAAAAGAAGTTCGAACAGGTAAAAACGAAGCGTGGGCATCTTATATCTCTGAAATCAAATCTGAACAAAACGAAGCCCTTACCATCCTAAAATCTATTACAGATAAAAGCGCTAATGCGAGTTTTATAGCACCCTTTATTAAAACCTTAGAAGAGAAGGAAGAACCTATAAGGAAAGATATTTTAGAAGCAACAAGAAAAACCTTAAGATATCTTACTAAAGAAAGTTTTGTAGAAAAAACAACACTTCAAAATTGGGTAAACAACTATATGAAAATTACCCAAGCAAAATATAGTACTCATCTGTATAGCGAGTTTGAATCAAAAGTTACCGCTATTCAAGAAGTAAAGCCACAATATCCAGAAAACCCAGAATTGGTAGACGGTAGGGTTATTATAAGAGATAATTTTGAAGCATTATTTAATAGGATACCCGAATCACTTATTTTTGGAGAAGATAGTGGAAAAATTGGAGATGTTAACCAAGGTCTTGAAGGACTTCAAAAGAAATTCGGAGAAATTAGAGTAGCAGATACCGGTATTCGTGAGGCTACTATTATAGGACAAGGAATTGGTATGGCATTAAGAGGTCTTCGCCCAATTGCCGAGATTCAGTACCTTGACTATATTCTCTATTGCATACAAGGCCTTAGTGATGATTTAGCCTCTTTGCGCTATAGAACATTTGCCAAGCAAAAGGCTCCACTTATTATTCGAACACGTGGTCATAGGCTTGAAGGAATCTGGCATTCGGGCTCTCAAATGGGAGGACTCATCCATTTATTAAGAGGAATTCACATTCTTGTGCCTAGAGATATGGCCAAAGCTGCAGGTTTTTATAACACATTAATGGATAGTGATGAACCAGCAATCATTATCGAATGTCTTAATGGATATAGGTTAAAAGAAAAAATGCCTACCAATTTATCCGAAATCAGAACTCCGGTAGGTGTAGTCGAAACTGTTAGAGAAGGAACAGATATTACATTGGTGTCTTATGGATCTACACTACGCTTAGTAGAACAAGCAGCAAAAGAATTATTATCTGTTGGGATAGATTGTGAGGTAATAGATATACAGTCTTTAATTCCGTTTGATTTAAATCATGATATTGTAAAGAGTATTGCAAAAACAAATAGGGTTTTAATTATAGATGAAGATGTTCCTGGTGGTGCTACAGGTTATATGTTACAAAAGCTAATAGATGAGCAAAACATATATCAATATTTAGATAGTAAACCACAAACATTAAGTGCGCAAGCGCATAGACCTGCTTTTGGTACGGACGGAGATTATTTTAGTAAACCATCTGCAGAAGATATATTCGAAAAGGTATACGAAATAATGCACGAATTTAATCCAACAGATTATCCTGAGCTTAGATAATTTTATAGGTTTTTAATGATAAATCTGCTTGCCTAATAGTTGCAGAGATAAAATCCTACATAATTATTTTATCGGGGGGGGTACACATATAATTTATGCAAAGGCATTTTGGAGCGACAAAAAAACTAATAAATCTTTATTCGTTCTAATACCTAAAAGAGTGTCCGTTTTTAATCTCTTTTTCTTTATGGGTGGTAATCGAAGTTCCTTCTACTCCAGCATAAAAAACAACAATCTCTACTGGCTCTTCACTTTCATTTTGGCCAAAGTGCCAGGTATCAACAAGCTCTACAAAAGAATCTCCTGTTTTTAAATGTAGTTTTTCGTTAGCTTCACTAATTATCACTAATTCTCCTTTGATTATATAACCAGCACTAATAACAGGGTGCTTATGTATATCCAGTTTTGTCCCAGGCTGCACAATATATTTCAAAATGGTAATTTCAGGATTTCCTGTAGGGTATCTAGGTAAGCTATTACCATTCCAACTGGTTAATGTTTTGGCAAGTCTAATTTCTCTTGCTCCTGCATTGTTAGGCTTATAATTAGATAATGAGTCCCATTTAGGGTGGTACGGAAAAAAATCCTTTAATACCTCGAGCATTTGCTCTTTTATAGTTTCTTTTACTTGGCCCCTTACAGTTTCTATCAGTGCCTGTTCTTCCATATAAGATTGATATCCTAAGGAATCTATTTTTTTTTCTGCTAATATTGACATAAAAGTTTGCGTTTTTAATAATATCCTTCCTATAACAAAAATATATTGTCACTTATTTTAGGTCAAAATAAGTTTAGCAATTTTTTAACCTATCTGCAATATTCATTATACAGGTGACAATATTTATTTTTAGAATTACTCCTCTACTTATCAACACAGTACATTTTATTTAACTACGCTAACCTCCCTTTTCTATATTATTTTTTTAACCCAGTTTTTGCATTTCAAAAACCTAAATTTTCACACTTTCTATCTTTTAAATTTCATTAAACCAAAGCTGTATCTAATACAATTCTTACTTTAACACAAATGGAAAACGTAAAAACCATCAAAAAATCACAATTAATCATCTTAAAAAGAGGAGGTATACTTAATGTAGGTGAACCAAATTGCAATGACAGCTCTAAGAACGTAATATACCGCCATGTTTAGATTAAAGTAATGAGTTTAATACAAAGTACAGTTATACTAATAAAATTCTTCAATTTTTAATCGTTTACCATCTTTATAAGAGATTACAAAAATCCTTTTGTCAAACCCAGATCCAATTAATGCTTTTCTAAAATCTTGAGCTTCTGCCAAGGTTTCAAAAATACCCAAACTCATTTTATACAAAGAAGTATCACTATAAATAAGAGCGTTGGTGAATTTTTCTGAAATAGCAGGTACATTTTTAGAACTAAAAGCCTTTAGTTGAACAGAATATATAGTATCCTTATTAATTAAACTTCTATAAAGGTATAAATCTTTAATCTTCTCTAAATCATCTTTCTTTTTTTGTAAATCTTGTAATCCTTTTTGAGTAGAAGCCAACTTTTCTTTTACCATAGAAAGCTCACTTTTCTCATTCGCTCTATCTGAAGAAGATTTTTTAAGGTTAAATGCATTGGTCACCAAAAAAACAGTAACCAGAAAAAAAACTAAGGAAACTAACCTAAATAATCTATTCGATTTCTTCCTTTTCTTTAATTCTTCTGATTTTTCTTCTAGAAGATCTTCAAGTTTTTTCTGTCTAACTTCTGCTTTCTCAATTTGATAATGTAAGTATAAAAGATCTTCATCCTTAATAGACTTCATTGTTACGGGGGGTTGAGTTATTATTCATACTTTTAAAATACCAAGCTATTCTAAAATTTCTATTATTCAGACCATTAAAAAATTAAAACTAGCTTTTCTCAAATAGGTTTTAAGGTAACTTTTGCTGCACTATCTTATGCACTATGCCGTCATCAACTTCTAAGATCAATATTGGTCTATCTAGTATTATTTTTTGTAACGCTTTTAGTGAGAAACCATTAGAAATTTGGTTAATATTTTCAATTTTTACTCTTGCGTTCTCATCTAATTCTAAAATTACTGACCTAGAACTCTGATTATGAATATAATAATTATTATACAAAAAATACAATGTATCGCCATTATTATCTATATCGTACTCTGCTTTACCATATTCCCTTGCTTTTTTTACTGCTTTCTTACCTTCATAATACTCTATAACATCTACTTCAAGAAAAATAGCATCATTACTCCTATATGCTTTATGAATATAACAGTGTTTTCTATCTAGTTTTTTCTTCTTTGTCTTTTTTTTGCTATCCAAACTATCTTTTGAGAATGTAGTAAGTGATTCTAAAATAGTATCGCCATCGATATAACCTTTTTCTATAGAATCTTTTACAAGCCCCTTTTCTTGATTCTGAACAATACGTTTAAGACTATCTAATGCTCTTTGCAAAGAATCATTTGCTATTAACAGTTGTTTTATTTCATCTTGTTTTTTAGGGCTCTTGGTGCCTAGTGACAAACCTTTTTCACTTTTCATAAAAAAAAGACTTCCTCCAGCAATAAACAAGATCAAAAATATGATAAAACCAAAATAGTAATTCCGTATTTTTTTACTTCTTTTTAAATCATTAGAAATAGACCTTAACTGATCTTCAAATCGTTGTTGCTTTATATCAGTTTTCTCAATTTGATAATGCATCGATAAAAGCTCCTCTTCCTTCTTATTCATTTAATAAATCGTATTTAGTCTATTTTTCCACTTTCTTTAGTATTTACCATCTTTATTTATCAGACATATCGACCTCTTAATACATACATAAAAATATTTTTTATGAGTAAATTCTGATCGATGTTAGTGTAATAAATGTTAAAGTAAAAAATAAATTTACCAAATAAAAAACATCTATAACACAGAGAACTACATAATTAGATTAATGTACAATTTTAACGACATATAACTTAGTTACATGGCTATGATAATTGTAAATAGGGAATATTCCTATATAAAACCCCTATGAATTTAGACTATAAAAAAAGTGCTTTTCTAAAAAGAAAAGCACTTTTTTACAAATATTATACTTCAAATTTTTAAGGAATCCACTTAACATCCTTAAAATTAGGTTTTCTTTTTTCAAGAAATGCATTGCGTCCTTCTTTTGCCTCTTCTGTCATATATGCCAACCTTGTAGCTTCTCCCGCAAATACCTGCTGTCCTACCATACCATCATCGGTCAGGTTCATAGCAAATTTAAGCATCTTAATAGAGGTTGGAGATTTTTCCAGGATTT
Organism: Aquimarina discodermiae; assembly: GCF_040786235.1. Taxonomy (NCBI): domain Bacteria; kingdom Pseudomonadati; phylum Bacteroidota; class Flavobacteriia; order Flavobacteriales; family Flavobacteriaceae; genus Aquimarina; species Aquimarina discodermiae. Next base: position 17,319 of record NZ_JBFMKP010000045.1, on the reverse strand, counting down.
CTTGTCCCCACTCATACGCAGTATCTTCAAGTTCTGCATGAGGAATCACAGCGTTAACCATCCCCATTTCATACGCTTCTTGTGCAGAGTAATTTCTTCCTAAGAAAAAGATCTCACGTGCTTTCTTTTGTCCTACCATTTTTGCCAGGTAAGCAGATCCATACCCACCATCAAAACTAGTAACATCTGCATCTGTTTGCTTAAAAATAGCGTGTTCTTTACTGGCTAATGTAAGATCACAAACCACATGCAAACTATGCCCTCCTCCTACTGCCCAACCAGGTACCACAGCAATCACGACCTTTGGCATAAATCTGATAAGTCGTTGTACTTCCAGAATATTTAATCGATGCATTCCATCTTCGCCTACATACCCTTGATGTCCTCTTGCCTTCTGATCACCACCACTACAAAAACTATACACTCCATCTTTTGTTGAAGGACCTTCTGCAGATAGCAATACCACCCCTATCGAAGTATCCTCTTGCGCATCATAAAATGCATCATACAATTCGCTTGTCGTTTGCGGTCTAAAAGCATTTCGAACATTGGGTCTGTTAAATGCTATTCTGGCAATTCCGTTTGATTTTTTATAGGTGATATCCTGATATTCTTTTGCAGTTTTCCAGTCTATTGAATTCATTACATTATTTTTAGTACGACCAAAAATACTACAATAAATAATATCACACCATAAATCCACAATACATAAGTAACGTGATTAAAAAAATATTTCTAGCATAGTTTTTGATAATTATAAAAAGAATCTATAAATCAAACATCTATGAGGTCCTTTTTAGTAGCACTATTTGGTATAATGAGTTTTCTTTCTTTTGGACAAAAAAACAATTCATCTCAATTTTTCTGGTCAACAAATCAACAAATTAACAATGACACTGAAAAAAAATACGTGTCGCTAGATAACGTCGCTATTGATATAAATGATTTTAAAAACAAGACTTTTATAGATATGAAAAGTTTTTATCCCAATGGTTATAACATTGATGTATCATTTTCGGTGCCTCTTGAAAAAAAATCTTGGTTCTATGATCCGTTATCCTTAGACAACCCTTATCCATTTTACCCATCAAATTATACTTTGGATAATAGAATTACATCATAATTTTATTGCGTCTCAAGGAGGCATTATCAACAATGCATATACAGACCTTTTTATCTACATTGCTCCTTGTCCATATGATTAGAAATAAATATAAACTAAGGGATATCTTCTAGATCAAACACTAAAAGATATCGCCTTATATAACAATCTGATATGAAAAAAATTAGTTCTTTATCAAAACTTTTTTCTCTAATATATTCTGATTTTTATCTATAATTTGGAGTACATACAGACCCGAAAGTAGTCCTTCTAGTGAAATAATAGCCTCAGATATTTTTCCTGATCTAACCTTATTGCCATGTATATCAGTCAAAATGAAATTAAGATCAAAAGTATGATCCTTTGTCTCCATGCTTATTTGAATAAAACCTGAAGCAGGATTTGGGTGTATTTTTATTGAATATTCTTTGTCTTGGAGTTCATTATTACCCTTTAATTGATTTTTTGACCTAGCTAATGATGCATTTATGTTTACCGTATAATCCTCTACTTCTCCATACCCAAAAGTTTCACAAGGAGTCGGTACCCCATTCCATTTCATAGCAACCCTCATTCTTGTAGCTCCATTTTTTGCGGTAGAAGGAATATTAAAATTAAACATCAGGATATTTGAACTTGAAGAAGTACTATTCACTACTCTTTCTGACGAATCAAAAGTTCCGTTTTGATCAAAATCAATCCAAACCGCCCAATTCTCGGGATAAGAACTGCTCGCAAAACCTGCACTTACTTTAATAGTATTTGTTCCTATTATTAAATTTCCTACCTGAGATGTAAAATCACCATACCCTTCATTTGCTACTGTTGTATTTGAAACATTTCCAATCTCAACATAGTCTATATATTCAAAATCAACTGTATTTCCTTTTGACAAACAATACTGTAATGAGGTATTATCTGTTCCTCCAGAACTACCTCCAGCAAAAGTATGATTTCCCAAGTTATCAAATGTATTTTGAGAAAAAGAATCCCATTCTGATGATGTATAAGATACTGTAGGAGATATTACGGTTGACTTTCTTCTTAATGTAACATCTTTGGCAAAGTTTGACGAACCTCCATTAAAAACCCCAATGATATCGATGAGCGTGCCATTTTTGAACAATCCGACAGGGTCATTGCCATTAAAAGTCATTGTCGCAGCACTAGATGTCAAATCTGCCTTATTTTTTACCGTAGACGATGCAGAGTTATTTGCCACAACGAATACCTGACCATTTGCCAGGGTTCCTGTAAGGTTTAAAGCTGAAGACCAAGAACCAGAACCATTGGTCTGCCTCTTAATACTATATGCAGATAAACTAATAGATGCTCCTGTATGATTTGCTATTTCTAATGCTTTATTGTTAGATGACCCTTCTATGTATTCTGAAAAAAACAAACCGCTTGCATTTCCACCAGTGGTAGATGATTGAGTCGTTACCTGTATAGTATTGCTAGAGGCAGACCTATTATTTGCTGCATCTTTTGCTCTAATAAAAAAAGAATATGTCGTATCTGGTGTTAATCCCGAAATAGTATAACTTGTCGTAGCAGTTGTACCCAGAAGTCCTCCATTTCTATATATCTCATAACCTGTAACTCCTACATTATCTGTTGACGCACTCCAGGAAATGAATGTACTTGTTTGTGTAGTATTAGATGTCGTTATATTACCAGGAATTGTAGGCGCTTGTGTATCTCCTCCGCCTATATTGCCAAATCTGTCTTCTGCTTGTGGACCTCCCCAAATTTGAGTTGCGAACGCAGGATTATCTATAAACGGATTTCTATTACCCTGTAAATTTTCAAGAATTGGATTTCGTTGTAACTCTACAGAAGAAACGGGGTCTTCTTCATTCCATTCTAGAAACAGATTTAACATATTACCATCTGATGTGTTCGTAACCCCGACCCCAACATTTTTAGGCAAACAACGGTTTCCGTATCTAATGTACATATACATCATAATACGGGCAACATCTCCTTTCCATTCATCGCCAGGATACCAATGACCTTGAGATGTGGCTCCAGAATTACTGCTTCCATCGCCAAATTTTCTATTACCTCTGGATGAATTGCGTTGTACATCACATGGTCTCAAATGATGTGCATCTGCTCCAGGGCCAGATGTTCCTAAATTAGGATTCCCTAATGATTTTGGATACACATGTTCCCGGTTCCAATCTCCTGTTCCTCCTCCATTATTATTAATTCCTCTAGTTCTATCATTGGTAGTGTTTGCATCTACATCATTATAGCCATAAATTAAAAGAACTTTTGACGTATTAGAAGGGGCTACATCGGTTTGTTTTAATGCATTCCAAACACCAGGAGTATAGCTAAGAAAATTAGTATGTGTACTTGTTACTTTATTAGCCAGCTCGTTTTTAAGAGCTGTCCCAGACAAGTTTAAATTTACATTTGAATAATACGGCGGAACTTGACTAAAACCAAGTATCGGAATCGTAATAAGTAAAAATAGTATGCTTTTCATCTTTAATTAAGGTTGATTAAGAATAATTTGTGTTTTCGAAACTATAATTATTTAACCAATCCTATTTAAGTAAAATGTTATCAAATCATTACCTGCTTTACTTCTTTACCCCATCTCAAACACGAGATAACTATAAAAGTTTACCATATCTAATGTGCAATCGTTATACCAAAGATGAATTTAATAGAAAAAATACCCGAACCACTACAAAACCACAAGTATTAAATGGTTTATACGTATCTGATATACAGTTTTTTACAGTATATTTAATTCTAATTTAAATAGCACAAACAATGAAAAAAATCTTAAACCTAAACGGAGTTCAAAAATTAAACAAGCAAGAACAAAAAAGCATCAAAGGGGCTGGGTATCATATAGGTTGTTGTCCTAATGGTAATGGATGTCGTATCAGCTTTGGTAATCAGAGTTTTTGCGAACCGGGACGTTGTCTTGGCTGGAGAGGATGTATTTTGTATTAAAAAAACTTTAAAGTAATACCGTAATATTACACAATTTAATTATAACTAAAATTCACACAATGAAAAAAATCTTAAACCTGAAAGGAATCCAGCAATTATCAAAAGAAGAGCAACAGGAAATTAAAGGTTCTTGGGGAAACAGAGTATACTGTGGTGGCCCAAGAAGATGTTGCATTCGTTTTCCTCATGGAGGAGAGTTCTGCGATTACGGATATTGCATGGGTAACGGAAGATGTGTTTGGGCATAACCCTAACATAATTCATCTAAAAGAAAATAGGGTAAATAGCTTGTATTTACCCTATTTTTTTATTCTATAAATACCTCTCACTTACTTTCCTTTTCTTTTCAAAAGAAAACTATTGTAATGGCAATTCTTTGATTTTCTTATTTATTATGTATAAAAAAAATCATCTTTTTTTTTTAAGGTAAATTCAAAATACAAGTTGTATTATGTATATTGCATACAAGAATTGTAACACTTTGCTTTTGGAAAAATACATGCTCCCATGCCTTAACAAAAAACTTTTCGGTATCGACTGCTTGGGTTGTGGAATGCAAAGATCTATGGCACTACTTCTAAAAGGAGATTTTATAGGTGCCTTTTATATGTACCCCGCTATTTATCCTCTTATATTATTGCTTCTATATCTGGGAAGTACTTTTTTTATGCAATTCGAACACGACAAAACGATCAGAATTACCTTAATAAGTAGCACTGCTTTTACGATAGTAGTAAGCTACATCATCAAAATGAAAATTATTTTTTAACAAATCGATTCATATTATGGAAACTAATCAAGAAAGACCCAAAAATTATTTAGTAGAATCTATCCTAGTAACAATTTTTTGTTGCCTCCCCCTAGGGATTGTAGGTATTATTAACGCTTCTAAAGTAAATTCTGAATTTGAACAAGGAAACTTTGAAGAAGCTAATAAAGCATCTGCTAGTGCAAAAAAATGGGCAAAATATGGTCTTATTGCAGGAATAATTTGGATAATCGGGGTCCTTATTTTCACATTTGTAACTGGTGGATTGGCAATGTTAAGTGGTAGTTCAGGATATTAATGAAGATTAAACATATTGGCATAGGCATAGTATTCGTTATCATACTATGCCTATACTATTTTTATAATCCAACTATAGAAGGGATTTTTCCTAAATGTCCTTTTTATAGTGTAACAGGGTTGTATTGCCCCGGTTGTGGTAGTCAACGTGCATTACACCAACTATTACACTTTAACCTTTTAGAAACCATCAATTATAATGCACTTTATGTAATTGGTTTGTTTTCTATCCTATATAATCTAATTATTAAAGGTGTAAACACCTATTTTAACAAAGGGTACTATAATTACCTTAATCATCCCAAAACCCCAATAGTTATTGGAGTAATCATCATTATATTTTGGATTCTTAGAAATATATCATCCCAACCCTTTTGCTATTTGGCTCCATAAACCCGGTAAAAAAAATAACATTTATATTAGCACTAACTAATCAAACCAAATTATGGAAAAACAAACACTACCTAATTCTACCGTAATCCTTGTTCTTGGTATTTTGTCAATTCTTGGTTGCTGTTGCTATGGTATACCTGGTATTATTTTCGGTATTGTAACGATCATTATGGCAAATAAAGCAACCACAGTGTATAATGAAAATCTAGAGTTATATTCACACACTGGTCTTCAAAACGTAAAAACAGGTAAAATTTTAGCAATTATAGGGCTTGTGTTAAGTATCCTTTATTTTATTTATTCTATTTTTTCTATTTTCTTATATGGTATATTAGGAATAGGAACAATTTACGAAATAATGAAACAGTATTAAAGAGTTTAAAAACATTGTCTAATAAAAAAACCACCCTATTGGTGGTTTTTTTATTAGAGTAAATCAAATACTCTTACTTCTCAAATTCTTTTAATGTATTGGTAATGATCTCTACACATTCTAATAATTGTGTTTTGTTCATTACTAATGGTGGTGCAAACCGAATGATATTACCATGTGTTGGTTTTGCCAAAAGACCATTGTCTTTAAGCGCTACACAGATATTCCATGCCGTATCACTATCTTCAGAATCGTTGATCAAAATTGCATTTAATAATCCCTTACCTCTTACCAGAGTAGCGATATTAGAATTTTCTATGTATTTCCCTATTTCTGATCTAAACAACTGACCTAGTTCTTCTGCGTTTTCTGCAAGCTTCTCATCTCTTACTACTTCTAGAGCAGCAACCGCAACTGCAGCTGCAACAGGGTTCCCTCCAAAAGTACTACCGTGGTTTCCCGGCTTGATCACCTCCATAATACGATCATCTGCCAATACCCCAGATACAGGGTATGCTCCACCACTTAATGCTTTTCCTAAAATTAAGATATCTGGTTTAACATCTTCATGATTAACTGCTAGTAATTTACCGGTACGTGCAACTCCTGTCTGTACTTCGTCTGCAATAAACAATACATTGTTCTTTTCACAAATCTCTTTTGCTTTTGCCAAATATCCTTCTGAAGGAACAAATACTCCTGCTTCTCCCTGAATAGGTTCTACCATAAATCCAGCAACATTGCTATTACCCTTAATAGCTTCTTCTAATTGCTCTAGATTATCATAATCTATTTTTATAAATCCATTGGTAAACGGTCCAAAATTCTTTCTAGCAACAGGATCATTAGAAAATGATATAATCGTTGTGGTTCTACCGTGAAAATTGTTTTTACATACAATAATTTGAGCTTCATTTTCTGGAATCCCCTTCTTCTCGTATGCCCATTTTCTACATAGTTTCAAACCCGTTTCTACAGCTTCTGCACCCGTATTCATTGGCAATAACTTGTCATAACCAAAAACCTCGGTAGCAAACTTCTCATATTCTCCTAATTTGTCATTATAAAATGCTCGAGAAGTTAATGTTAATGTCTGAGCTTGGTTTACCATAGCTCCTACAATCTTAGGGTGGCAATGACCCTGGTTTACTGCAGAGTACGCACTTAAGAAATCATAATATTTCTTGCCTTCTACATCCCAAACATATACTCCTTCACCTTTGCTTAAAACAACAGGTAATGGGTGATAATTATGAGCTCCATACTTGTCCTCTAATTCAATTAACTCCTTTGATGACTTTTTTTCTAAAATTGCCATTGTAAAACGTATTAAAATAAAACTTTTCGATTCCTACTTTGATGCATTAATCAGGAGAGAAATCATCCCAAAAAAGTTGCTCGCAAATTACTAAATATAAGCTTCTCTCTAAAATCTTACTTAGGATATTTTTCCTCCTAATGAGGATACTTGCAATTCTAATCGTTTAATTTCTCTTAACATTGCATTTTTATCCATCTGCATCCAGGTATATAATTTGATCATAGAATGAAAAACTACACATAGAATCAACCCAACACTCCATTTTATTAGCTCGTTTGTATCTTGAACATTAAAAAATTGCGAAGCACAATAGATCAATAATCCAAATATGATCAAGTTTACAAAAGTCATTAAAACCATGATTTTTTTTAATTTCCCTTTAAACACGCCAGAAAACATTCCAAACAAATTCTGTTCATCCAACTCATCATAAAATTTTGCTTCTTCCTCGGTTAATGTTTCCTTAATTAGTTTATCAATATCTTTGATTTTATTGTCCATAGTTTTTGTTTTTTAAAATTAGTTTTAATTTTTCTCTAGCCTTAAACAACCGAGATTTAACGGTTCCTGCAGGTACTTGTATGATTTCCCCTATCTCTTTAATACTATAATCTTCAAGGTAAAAAAGGTTTAATACTATTTGTTGTTCTTGAGATAATGCTCTTATCGAATGTTTCAATACCTTATAGATACTCTCTTCTTCATTGATAGCTGTACTTTTTTCTTTAACCTGATGTTTATACTCATTATAAAACGCTACCTCTTTACTATGTTTACGATACCAATCAAGCGCTTTTCTGGTAACGATGGTTAATGCCCAACTCCCAAAACAATCTGGGTCTTTTAAATTATTAATTTTTAAGAAAATAGTACTCCAACTATCCTGAGCAATATCTTTTGACACTTCTATATCATTAGTGTACCAATATGCTTGTTTACATAGTTTTATATGCCATCTTTTGACAAGAAGTGATATTGCCCTTTCATTTCCGGATTGACATTGTAGTACCAGAAGCGCATCAAATACCTTATTAGAGGATCTCATACCGATCTTTATAGTATAGACGAAGAAATAACAAATAGGTTCATTTTTTTACGTCTTTTTCGATAAGATATATTGAATAATTTATAAGTATATGCTTTCTATTCTTATTTTTGCGCTATGGCAAGAAAAAAAAGAAGACAAGTCTTCGAAAATATCGAAGTAATTGACGCAGGAGCTAAAGGGAAAAGTATTGCCAAAGCACCTGACGGAAAAGTTATATTTATTAATAATGCTGTACCAGGAGATGTAGTTGATATACAAACTACCAAAAAGCGTAAAGCCTACTATGAAGGTTCTGCTACAGCTTTTCACAGCTTATCAGATAAACGTGCAGAGCCCGTTTGTTCTCATTTTGGAACTTGTGGAGGTTGCAAATGGCAGTTTATGGGGTATGAGCATCAGCTAGCTTTTAAACAACAAGAGGTCGTTAATAATCTAACTAGGTTAGGTAAAATCGAACTCCCAGAAGTTATGCCCATTCTAGGCTCTGAAGATCAGTTCTTTTATAGAAATAAAATGGAGTTCTCGTTTAGTGATAGCCGTTGGCTTACTCTTGATGAGATTCAAAGTGATTCTGAAATTAAAGATAGAAATGCGCTAGGATTTCATATCCCGGGTATGTGGGATAAAATTCTAGATATTGATAAGTGTCACCTTCAAGAAGATCCTAGTAATGCTATTAGAAATAAGGTAAAAGCATTTGCTACAGAAAATGATCTTTCGTTTTACAATGCTAGAAATCAACATGGTTTTTTAAGAACGCTCATGATTCGTATTGCCTCGACTGGAGAAATAATGGTTTTGGTGCAGTTTTTTCATGAAGATGTAGAGAAAAGAACTTTGTTGCTAGAGTATATTGCCAATGAGTTTCCAGAGATTACCTCGCTTCAATATACTATTAATAGTAAAGGTAACGATACTATTTATGATCAGAACATTATCTGCTATAAAGGAAAAGATTTTATAGAAGAAGAGATGGAAGGTTTGCGTTTTAAGATTAATGCAAAATCTTTTTATCAAACCAATTCTAAACAAGCGTATGAACTGTATAAAGTAACTCGTGATTTTGCCGACCTTACAGGATCAGAGTTGGTATATGACTTATATACAGGTACAGGTACTATTGCACAATTTGTTGCCAAGAAAGCAAAAAAAGTAATTGGTGTAGAAGCAGTTCCTGAAGCTATAGAAGATGCCAAAGAAAATGCCAAACGCAATACTATCGACAATGTAGAGTTTTATGTAGGAGATATGAAAAAGGTATTTACTACAGACTTTATAGAGCAACATGGTCAACCCGAGGTGGTCATTACAGATCCGCCACGAGATGGTATGCATAAAGATGTAGTTGCCCAGTTATTACATATTTCTCCTCAAAAAATTGTGTATGTTAGTTGTAATAGTGCAACGCAAGCAAGAGATTTGGCGTTATTAGATGAAGTATACAAAGTAAGTAAAGTGCAACCTGTAGATATGTTCCCGCAAACATTTCACGTAGAAAACGTTGTATTACTTGAAAAACGGTAATTATATGAGCATACTCAGAAACATATCACTTCTAGCAACTATCATTTTGGTTATTACTTTTAATATGGGTTGTGAACGAGATGATATTTGTGCAGAAGATACCCCCACTACTCCTTTACTAATCATTAAATTTATCGATGTAGAAAATGGTACAGAGATAAAAGCCCCATCAGAATTACAAGTAAAAGCAGTTGGGGTTGATGATATTTACCCAATAGGTAGTGTTCGGGATTCTATTTTAATTCCGCTTAAAAATGATGTCTCTGTTACAGACTATGAATTGACTATTGACTCAGACACTACTAACGAGGAAACCACAACCAATACAGATGTTATAAGCATTCAATACACCCCTGTCGAGGAGTATGTAAGTAGTGCATGCGGTTTTAAAGTGAATTATGAGGGAATCACAATATCACCACCTGTAGTTGGAGATGATGGCAGCTGGATTAAAAATATAACCATACAAAGAGAGAACGTAACCGATGAGAGCAATGCGCACGTACTTATTTTTCATTAGTCTATTACTTACCTTTAGCTCTTATGCTCAGGAAAATACCAAAGTAACCGCTCAAGACACGCTTCCTCCATCAGAAAAGTATGGGGTTAGAGCGGGTATTGATCTTAGTAAACTTATTCGTTCTACACTAGATGAAAATTACACTGGATTCGAAATTGTAGGAGACTATAGATTTTATAAAGATTTTTACCTTGCCGCAGAAATAGGAAACGAATCTTTTATAAGGGATGAAGAAAACATTAATGTTAAAGCATCAGGAAACTATATACGAGCTGGTATTGACTATAATGTTTATAAGAATTGGTATGGAATGCAAAATAATATTTATGTAGGTTTACGCTATGGTTTTTCTTCCTTTGATCAGACATTAAATGATTATACCATTTTTACAGACACTAATTACTTTGGAGTAAGTGAAGTCAATGACAAAATAGAATCCAAAGGCCTAAATGCCAGCTGGATCGAATTCGTTTTTGGAATCAAAGTAGAGACACTTAAAAATCTTTATATGGGAGCTAACTTATCTCTAAGAAATCTGGTAAGTGAAAAAACGCCAGACAGATTTGACAATTTATATATCCCTGGATTTGGACGTACCAACGATTTTAGCAGTATCGGTGTTGGTTACGGATATTCTATAAGTTATCTTATTCCGTTTTTTAAGAAAAAGAAATAAGAAAATTAGATGCTACAAACGGCTAGTAATTATTTCTGAAATTTAGCTCTTTTACTGCCCGCGTACATTTCATACTTAACCAATCGCGCTTCTAACTTACCATTGAAAACTTTTATTTTTCTTGATGGCCGAAGACCAACATGTTTCAAAGATTCAAGATTTCCGGTTATAAACCATGCGTTTGTACCTGGATATTGTTTTTTCAAGGTATCTCCTATTCTTTCATAGAACTCTTCAGTATCGACCTCTAATCGTTCATCATAAGGAGGATTAAACGTCATATGAAGAGGCCCTTCTGTTTCTTTAGTACTTTCGAAAAAATCTCCTTCTTTTATTTTAATAAAATCTTCCAGATTGGCATTTTTTACATTTGTAATTGCCTTACGAACGGTTGAAGCTTCTTTATCCATACTTATAATAGTATGATGAAAATCTCTAGTTTTTTTAAGACAGGATTCTTCTATTTTCTCGAATAAATCCATATCCCAATCCAGCCATTTTTCAAAAGCAAATTCTTTTCTATTCAAATTTGCTGGTATATTGCATGCGATCATTGCTGCTTCGATAGCCATCGTACCACTACCGCACATTGGATCTAAAAAATCACATTGGCCATCCCATCCCGAAAGCAGTAATAAACCTGCCGCCAGCACTTCATTAATAGGAGCAATATTTGTTGCTGTACGGTACCCTCTGTGATGTAAAGATCCACCAGAACTATCCAAAGAAACCGTACATATATCCTGTTGAATATGAATATTGATTGTAAGATCAGGATGTTCTAATTCGACACTAGGTCTTGAACCTGTTTCTTTTCTAAATTTATCGACAATCGCATCTTTTGTTTTTAAGGCAATAAACTGTGAATGATTAAACAAGGTTGAATTTACGGTAGCATAGATTGCAAAAGTATCATTAACATCTAAATACTCATTCCAATTAACAGTTTGAATAAAGGCATATAAATCATTTTCGTTCTTTACCTTACCAGACGTAATTGGTTTTAAAATTCTTACCGCTGTTCTTAAACAAAGATTTGCTTTATACATAAACCCTATATCCCCATAAAAACTTACTACACGGTTTCCTACTTGCACCTTTTGTGCTCCCAAATTTCTAAGTTCTTTTGCCAGAACTTCTTCAAAACCAAAAAGGGTTTTGGCTACCATTTTAAACGAATCGCCCACTATATCTGTTTTCTATCTAAAACTATCCAGAGCTTCTATACAACTAGAATAAAAACTTTAAACAACTTCTACAATTAAACCGCAAAAATACATTAATTTTGCGCTCTATGCTAAAAGATTCAATAATGTGGTATACCTCTTGGTTCAATACACCTTATTATCATATTTTATATAAGGACCGAGATCATTTAGAAGCCGAGGGTTTTATGGACAATATCACAAATTACTTAAGTCTCGAAAAAGGGGAAAAAGTATTAGACTTGGCCTGCGGAAAAGGGCGCCATAGTATCTACTTAAACACCCTAGGGTTTGATGTAATAGGTGCAGACCTATCTAAAAATAGTATTCAATATGCATCGCAATTCGAAAATGATTCCTTAAAGTTTACGGTGCATGATATGAGTAAACCATATCCTGAAAAGTTTTCTGCTATCTTTAATCTATTCACTAGCTTTGGATATTTTGATAAAGAAGAGGACAACCTAAAAACATTGCTTGCAATGAAATCAAGTCTTCGTGAAAATGGATTTGGAATTATTGACTTTATGAATGTTGATCTTGTGATTAACAATCTGGTAGCTGAAGAAGTAAAAACCATAGGTACTATTACTTTTAACATTAAGAGGTTTTATGAGGAAGGATATATCTATAAGGAAATAAAATTTAGAGACAATGATGAAGATTTCTTTTATACAGAACGTGTAAAAGCTATTACCTTGAATGACTTTGAAAACTATTTCAAAAAAGCCAATATAAATTTACTAGATGTTTTTGGCGACTATAAACTCAAAAAGTTTAGCAAAAATACATCACCAAGACTCATATTAATTTTTCAATAGTGCATAATTATTTATTATCAATAATAGCGGTGGTTATAGGAGCTCTTGTAGTTCTTGTTTTTAAACCAAATAATCAAAAGAGTTTAAAATTACTACTTGCATTTAGTGGTGCTTTTTTATTAGCCATTACTATTTTTGATATATTACCCGAAGTTTTTGAAGACAATCCTAACTCTAAAAGCACTGGAGTATGGATTATGATTGGTATTTTATTACAAAAGGTACTTGAATATTTTTCTCAAGGAGCAGAACATGGGCATGTTCATTTAGATAAGAAATCGAATCAAATCCCTCTATTGCTATTTACCAGCTTAGGAATCCACGCACTCTTAGAAGGTTTTCCTATTCATCATAACGATGATATTTTGATTGGGATTATTATTCACAAGATTCCGATTGCAATGATCTTAACCACTTTCTTGTTTAAAACCAAAATTAAGAAACCGTATATAATATTGTTTTTAATTCTGTTTGCCTTAATGACCCCTCTAGGAACGTTTCTGGCAGAATCATTAAGTATGTTGCAAAACTATTATAAAGAGATTACAGCTATAGTTATTGGTATCTTTCTGCATGTTTCGACGACTATATTATTTGAAAATAACGAAGGCCATAAGTTTAACATCACCAAATTGTTAGTTATTTTGTTGGCCACAGGGGTTGCATATATTGTCTAGTTATGTTTAGTAAAGAGGACTCTAAAAAAATAAGACAGGAATTTTGGACTACTTTTGGAAAAGAATACCCAAGAAAATGGTTACTGTATAACACCAAAATTAAAGATGTCACTTTAAAATTTACGTTCACTACAAAAAAAGCTCAGGTGTCTATTGATATAGAGCCCGATGATAAGTTAATAAGGGCTTATTATTATGATAGGTTCTTAAGCTTAAAAGCGATCATAAGTACTAATTTTTTGGAAAGCATAATCTTTGAAGAATCATATGAATTGGAGAATGGTAAAGTAATATCCAGGCTCTATGTCGAACTACCCAAGGTAAGCATTCATAATAAAAGTACCTGGAATGACACAATGATATTTTTAGATCAGCATATGGACAAACTAGAAACCTTTTTTTTAGAATACAAAGACTACATCAAAGCTTAATTTTTTATAAAAACATTTTATTCTAATTTTCTGAAAGTATCTTTTCTATTTCTGTAAACGAAACCTTACCTTTCAATTTACCGTTTGGATCAATCAAAAATTTTGCAGGTATTTCTGTAACACCATATGCTCGTGCAATGGGCGAAAGTAACACAAACTTATTCTGATGAACAATTTGGTTTTTCCATACAAAACCATCTTTTTGAGCTGCTTTTTTCCATGATATGGAATCTTTCTCCAACGCAACGGTAACAATTGTTAATTTATTCGCATATTTCTTATGCAATTCTACTAGCTTAGGGTTTTCTTTTCTACAAGGGGGGCACCATGATCCCCAAAAATCTAATAACACATATTTACCTTGTAAATCAGATAGCTTAAACGATGTTTCATCTATCAGTGTAGTTTGAAAATCTGGTGCTTGTTCTCCTTCTTTTGCACCCAGAAACTTAACATAAAAGTAAAATAGTGCTACTAGCAGAATAACTATAATTATGAAATATCGAAATAGCTTTTTCATACAAACTAAAAAATTTAAGTAATTTTTATTTAGCAACTAATATAACATTTCTAACGAATGTCTCGTCAAACTAAATAATTACAATCCTAAAACATCTTAGAATCTATCATAAAACGTTATTTAACTGTATCAAATATTATATTTCAATAAAATGTAAGTTTTTTCCTAATAAAACATAGTGAAATATATACTATATATGCTTTTTATGTTATCAAAATAACATTTTAACGAATTTATGTATTTTTTTTTATATATTTAAATACCCCAAAACTATATTGAAAATGAAGAACGCAAAAATTCGTAAACACTGCATTCTACTGATATGCCTTTATCTATTTTCTTTAAATGTATATACGCAACATAAATATCAGTATGAAGAAATGACATTTTCTGAGTTAGAAAATGTTATTAAATATACCGAAAACCACTTTACTTTATTGGGAAGGGTTAACGCTATCAAAACTATCGAAACAATAATTGATATCTCAGAGAAATTCGGTTCCAAACAAAAGTATCATTTAAAAGCATATTCATATAATACCCTTGGCAAAATTTATTATACTAATAAGTATTATAAAGGAGCTATAAAGAACTATAAAATCGCTGAATTATATGTAAAACAACTTGATGATTTTCCTGAAATAGCTATAAAAATAAACAACAACATTGCTTTAGCATACCTACATGGCTTTAACAAGCCTAATAGAGCTCTTAAAAAGATAAAATACATTTACGAGAATCGCAGTGGTATAGATCAAACTTCTCATCATATTCTAGCCTTAAATTTGGCATCTATATATATCAAGATCAAAAAATACAATAAAGCATTTCTTTTATTACAAAAATGTAAGAAATATTTTATTGAGCATGAGCAAACATTACCCGAAAAATTAGTCACGACCTATACAAACTATGGAGAATATTACTATCATAAAAGAGAATATGGCAAAGCAATAAAACATTATGAATTGGCAGCCGACCTAGCCGAAAAAAATCACCTTTTTAGAAAAGCAATGGTGATTTATAAAAAACACGAAAATTTATTAGTGAAAACTGGTGAAAAGGGTAAGGCATATGCTATTCTAAAAAA
Source organism: Aquimarina discodermiae (assembly GCF_040786235.1). Taxonomy (NCBI): domain Bacteria; kingdom Pseudomonadati; phylum Bacteroidota; class Flavobacteriia; order Flavobacteriales; family Flavobacteriaceae; genus Aquimarina; species Aquimarina discodermiae. Next base: position 1,576 of record NZ_JBFMKP010000045.1, on the reverse strand, counting down.
ATATACAAAACATCATCAAATTGCTTTGGATGCAGAAAAAAAAGAAGCTAATCGATATAGAAAACATCTTTATTTAAGTGAACAAAAAACTACAATAGAAACCAAAAAAGCTGAAAAATCTAAAAACATATCTATATTCACACTTTCGTTACTTATTTTATGTTTAATATTTTTCTGTTTCTTTATTTACAATCATAGACAAACTAAGATTCTTGGTAAATCTCTTGCCATTAAAAACAAACAACTTAAGATAGCAAAAGAAAATTCTGATCGTCTGGCGGCAATCAAAACAAAATTTATATCTACTGTGAGTCATGAACTAAGAACTCCTTTGTATGGGGTAATTGGATTATCCTCTATTTTATTAGAACGTATAAAAGACAAAGAAGATTATAAGTTTATAAAATTAATGAAGTTTTCTGCAGATCATTTATTAAATCTAATCAACGATGTATTACAGGTAACCAAAATGGAATCTTATGAGATACAATTAGAGGCTACCAGTTATAATATTAGAAACCTTGCTGACGATATTAAAAATTCTTTTGAGTACCAAACAACAAAAAATGGTAATACATTTCATCTCAATTTTGATCCTACAATTCCTCATAGACTTATTGGTGATCCTGTAAGACTATCTCAAATATTTATTAATCTTATTAGTAATGCCAACAAATTTACCGAGAACGGAAACATATGGTTAAACTTTGTTAACCCAGTCATTACAGATAATACTGTCGAAATTACTTTTGAAATTAAAGATAACGGAAGAGGAATTCCTTTGGATAAACAAGAAACCATCTTTAATAAGTTTACCCAGGCAAACTCTAAGGATCATAGTATTGGCACGGGTCTAGGGTTACATATTGTCAAAAACCTAGTTCATTTGCACGGAGGCGAGATCCAATTAGAAAGTGCCGAAGGTAAAGGGTCTACCTTTTATTTTACAATTAGTTTTGAGATAGACGCCAATCATAAAGTTGTTTCTAAAAAAAGAAGCAAAAAAGACCCTGTTGTATACATCAATACCAATGAATATAATATACTAATAGTCGAAGACAACAAAATAAATCAGATCGTTACCCAAAACATTTTAAAAACCAAAGGGTATAATTCACAAATAGCCTGTGATGGTCAAATAGCTGTTAATATGGTAAAGAAAAACGATTATGATCTTATTTTGATGGATCTCAATATGCCAAATATGGGTGGTATGGAAGCTACAAAGCTTATTAGAGAACTTGATATACATGTTCCTATTATTGCTTTGAGTGCTACAGACACCTCAGAAACCATTGCTACGATCCTAAAGCCTAATTCTGGTTTTAATGACTTTATGATAAAGCCCTATAAAAACGAGGAGTTCTTTAGTAAAGTAGAAAAACATATCAGAGAAAATATCATCCCTAAAGCGTCTTAAAAAGCCTGTAGAACACTTTTAAAGGAGTTATAGTAAATTAATTACACAAAATGCGACGTATTCAAACTCGTTCATTTTCTTATTCATAGTTTCTCTGTATAGTAAGTTACGTAATCTTAAGAAAACATAAACAAGCGTTAAAGAAATTTACGCATA
>NZ_JBFMKP010000044.1:0-39058 GCF_040786235.1 Aquimarina discodermiae | reverse complement strand
ATTTTAGCCCTGCAGATGGATAGATGACAGCTAGAACGTTCTTAAAAAATAGATTTTGTCCGTAGAATAGGCTCAAAAAAAGGGTACAGGCGCAATTTTTTTGCAGTAACCTCTTTGCCTTTGCTATTAGCTATAACACCCCACAAAAAGGAGCACAAGCCTTGTATAACGGTAATATAAGTGAAACACTTTGGCAAACCGCTAATGATTATACCAACCGTTGGTACAAATACAACTATGATGCCCTTAACCGGATTTTAAGTGCTACTAGTAATGACGATAAGTACAATGTATCGGGAATTACTTATGATAAAGCAGGAAATATCCTGTCATTAGATAGACAAGGACACCTTAACGATGCTGCTAGCTCGTTTGGAAATATGGATATCCTGTCCTATACCTATGATACTGGGAACAAACTACTAAAAGTTGCAGATATCGGAAACAAAACCTATGGGTTTAAAGACGGGACAAATACCAACGATGATTTTGAGTATGATGCCAATGGTAATATGGTCAAAGACCGTAACAAAGGGATTGATCAGATTACCTATAACCATTTAAATCTGCCCACCACAGTAACCGTAAGCGGTACTAACAATGGAACGATAAACTATGTATATGATGCTACAGGGGCTAAACTTAAAAAGATAGCTACTGAGGGTGGAAACGCAACCACCACAGAATATGCGGGTGGGTATATTTATAAGAATGGAAATCTTGAGTATTTTTCTACGTCTGAAGGATATGTAACCCCAGAAAATGGTGGATACAAGTATATATACCAGTTTAAAGATCATTTAGGGAATGTTAGACTGTCATACACAGATGCTGATAATAGCGGGACTGTAGAGCAATCTGAAATTATCGAAGAATCGAATTATTACCCTTTTGGGTTGACTCATAGAGGTTACAACGAAATCGTAAGCTCTCATGGAAATAGTACAGCTCAACTAATTGGTTATGGAGGAAAAGAGCAACAAAACGAATTAGGGTTAGAGTTTTTAGACTTTGGAGCAAGGAATTATGATGCATCTATAGGTCGTTGGATGAATATAGATCCTCTGGCTGATATTATGGAAATGGATTCTCCATATAATTATGCTTTTGACAACCCTGTCTTTTTTATAGATTCAAATGGTATGATGCCCTGGCCTGTTCATGAATTTTTTTATGACTGGACACGCAGAGTTGATTCTTGGTATGGTCCAAGAAATTGTACAGGTTGTAGTTCTTTTCATAGAGGTTTAGATATTAACTTTTCAGGAGGAGGAGCTACTGATTTTGGAGCGCCAGTACTTGCTACTCATACAGGAAGAGTGGTTTCAATAAAAACATCTCTAAGTGGAGCGGGTAGAAATGTTTTAATCCAGTCTCCAGACGGAACTTTTCAGACACAGTATTTTCATATGAGCCGTATTGATGTATTATTAGGTAGTTATGTTGAAGAAGGGCAACAAGTAGGAGCAATAGGAGGCTCTGGTAGAGGACGAGAAAGAGGGTATGCTGTTCATTTACATTATGCAATGAAGAGACAAAATGGTTCTGGGAGTTATGATTGGTATAATCCTACAGGAGGTAAAGCTAATGAAACGGCTAATATTGTAGATCCACAAGCTTGGCTTGGATATGGCCCTTGGGAATCTTCTTATTATGATCCTATAGCAGGAGCTAATTTCTCTATTTTCCTTTTGGATGGACCGATAGGTCAGGAAACAAGTACAAATACGTCTACATCAGCGTCAACTCAAAATCCAAGGCCATCTGTAACACCAATAGATCCTTTGCCATCGGGAGGAATAGTACCAGCACCAATAACCCCTATTGTACCTGGAGGAGGAACTATTCCACCACCACCACCCCCCCCTAACCCTGTAATAATTCCAGATCAACCTATTTTAGATTAACCAAATATTTTAAATAATGAAGAACATAATTATAATAGCGATATTAATTTTAACATTAACCGTCTTTATAGGATGTAATAATAACAAGGAAGATAAAAGATCCTCAGATATATCAACTGAAACAATTGTCGAAAAAAAGTCAATTGAAAATTTACCAAATCCAAGGGTGGAAAAAAATGAAGCTCCTAAAGATTGTGGATTAAATTTTGAATCTTTTTTCACCAAATTTTCTAATGATAGTGCTTTTCAAAAAAATAGAATACAATTTCCTTTGAAAATGGTAGCAGTAGATATTTATGATAGCGAAAATTCTTCAATAAAAAACCTTAGTATTAATGACTATTCGTTTATGGATTTTAGTAAAGATAAAGATGCTGAGAATAGAGATAATGACAAATATAAGGTTGAGTTAATTAAAAAAAATGAAACCGCAGTGTATAAAAAGTTAGGCATTGATAATGGTATCTATATCGAATTTAAGTTTAAAAAAGAAGACAACTGTTGGCTATTAACATCGATAGAAGATCAATCTAGCTAATCTGCTCTGTGAAGTTTACAACTTCGTAGCGGTATGAGTAAGCAATAAAAGATAAGCCCCCGCTCGTCCTCGAATGAGTAAGGCTAGCGCTTGGTCTCTGACGAGTGCCGTTACAGCTTGGCGGGTATGAGTAAATACATAAAAGTAAAGAGCCAGTTGCACTGTGGTGTAGCTGGTTTTTTTATTGGGTTATTCTTCTCTAGTGTCCCAATGCTGTGGGCTTTGTGCCATTGCAAATACAGCAGAGATGATGATGGTTTTATTGTCTTCATCTACTATAAAATGGATCATATATGGGAAGACATCTACAATAGCAGTTTTAACATCGCGATACCGGGTAACAATGTTTTCGGGGTTTTTACAGATATGGGCTACTTTTTTACGTACTTCTTTGGTAAAACGGTTGCCCAATCCTTTTTGCTGTTTGTTGTACCACTTGGCAGTACTTCTGATATCTTCTTTGGCAAGGGGCAGTATAACAGGTTGATACATTTATAACTCTTTGTCAATATCGTCCATAGCCTCATTAAAATCCAATACCTGATCAGGATTGTTACGATGATCTGCCAAACGCTTATCCAGTTCGGCCTTGTGCCACTCTGGGATATCATTTAACGCTATCTCGATATCATTGTACTTCTCTTTGAGTTTGTTCCAATCCTTCATGGGGATAAACACCCCGGTAGGAACACCATTACTATCTGAAATATATTGTAAGTTCATCGTTGTTTATTTTAAGAAGAATACGCTTGTTGTGTTTTAAAGTCTCTAATAGCAAGATCCAAAAACTTAATGATAATTGCTTTATTATCCCCTGTCATATCCTGTATTACTTCAAAACGCTTAAGAAGCTGTGTATCCTTGATCGTTATATTATCATCACTTAATAAAGAGTCTGTAGAAACCCCAAGTGCATCGGCAATAGCTTTTAATGCATCTGCAGGAGGAATACTACTTCCCAGTTCATAACGGGATAAGCTTTTATTATTTACCCCAGAACGTTCTGCCAGTTCTGCCTGTGACAAATTCTTTTGTTGTCTATATAATCGTATGCGCTCTGATATAGTCATAATCGAGAAATACTAATTAAAAACACCTCTAAAAAGTGAATATAAGACAAATATAAGCAAGATAATTTAATAAAATCTATGAAGTGTCTTGTCTAGTAGTCTCGTAATTGTTACTTTTGAGACAAATGTGAGAATAATACTTTTTTTAAACTTTTTATTATGGGCATATTAAAAACGGATAATCCACATAACTACAGTTACATCAACAGACACCTAGAAATACATATTCTAGGCGGGATTAAGTTTACCAACTTAGAGCGTTTACGGGTTACCTTAAGTATCAAAAATCCTAAGCAGCACCATATGCTAAGGCATAGTATCGACCTGTATAATGATAATATGGTAGAAAAACTGGTTCGTAAAGTTGCAGAACGTATCGAGATGGGTACATCGATTATCCGTACCACCCTGCAAGAGTTAATCAGTGCCTTAGAACAATACCGTATCAATGAATTACAAAAAGAACAAGAAGAAGGGCAAATACAAGTCAAAACCTTATCCAGTAAAGAACTACGAGCCGCAGAAGCATTTTTAAAGTCCAAAGACTTGTTAAGTAAAACTAATGAGTTAATAGGTCAATCGGGAGTTATAGGAGAAGAAATCAACAGATTACTAATGTACCTGATCTTTACTAGTAGAAAGACAAACAATCCTTTACATTGTATCAGTTTAGGGAGTTCGGGAGTTGGTAAAACCCATTTACAGAGCAAAGTAGCAGAACTAATACCCGATGAAGATAAGATCGAGATTACCGTACTCTCTGCCAATGCCTTCTATTACTTTAACCGTACAGAGCTTAGAAACAAACTCATCCTTATAGAAGATCTGGACGGTGCAGAAAGTGTATTGTATCCATTACGTGAGTTACAATCTAAACGTAGGATTACCAAAACCGTAGTACATAAAGATCGTAAAGGCACTACCAAAACGATACATCTAACGGTAGAAGGCCCTGTATCTGTAGCAGGTTGTACAACTCAGGAAAGCGTGTACGAAGATAATAGTAACCGTAGCTTTTTATTGTATATCGATGAATCAGAAGAACAGGATAAAAAGATCATGCACTACCAGCGCGCCGAGTCGGCGGGACAAAGAAATAAGCAACAAGAATTTGAATCTGCACGTTTTTTACGGGATGTACAACGGGTCTTACAACCGATTGCCGTTCGTAACCCTTATGCCATGAAGCTTAGTCTCCCGCAATCCGTATTTAAACCCCGAAGGACTAATACTCACTACCTGCAATTTATAGAAGCCGTTACTTTTTACCACCAGTTACAAAGAGAAAAGAAGTACGACCAGCAGACAGGTGAAGAATATATCGAAACCACTATCGAAGATATACAGGCGGCTAACGAGCTGATCAAAGAAGTATTATTACGTAAAAGTGATGAAATCACAGGGGCTTGCCGTAATTACCTAGAAGAGCTAAAGAAATATTTACAGACAAATAAGCAAACGACCTTTACCGCTTTAGAAACCCGTAGACGGTTAAAGGTTAAGAAAACCACACAATGGCGGTATCACCAACAACTTATAGAAAGCCATTACATCAAGAAACTACGTAAAAAGAAAGGTGAGACCATCATACGTTACGAGATTACCAATCCTAACGAATACAAAGAGTTAGAAAAAACTATTAGTGCCGCATTACAGGAATGCATACATAAAATAACTGCCAGTGGCGGCTCGCCACGTTCCACCGTTCCGGTGCGTTCCACTACTGAAACGGAACAAACAACTACATAAAAGACAGTTAGTTAACAAGCTGTTCCACAAAATCATAAAAAACACATACCGATGCAAAAATTAAAGCTAGAAAACCCTGGCTATAGGGCTTTATTATCCAATTTTAAAGAATGGTTAGATATCCTGGGCTATGCAGAAAAGACAGTATACGGCATGCCTATCAAGTTACGGGAGCTCTTCTACTGGTTAGAATCTCAAGGATATAACCATATTAGTACAGTCACCCCAAAAGATGTAAAAAACTATTATGAGGAACTAAAACGCAGAGCTAATGAGCGTAAAGGAGGGGGATTAAGTAACGCCTATCTTAATAAACATCAAAATGCCTTACGTAAGTTTAGAAACTACCTGATACAACACAATGCAGATACATCGTTGCGGGTACACCTAAGATATGAAACCAATGATACTGAAGAGCGTAGTAATATCTTAACCCAACCTGAAATCAAAGCACTGTTTAAAACTACAAGCTATAGTCATCATTGGGAACGTATACGGTTGCGGGATAAAGCCATGCTTAGCTGTTTATACAGTTGTGGTTTACGTAGAAATGAAATGGTAGCATTAGATGTAAGTGATATCCTTTTTGATAAGCAGCGTATACATGTTAGAAAAGGTAAAAACTATAAAGAACGTTTTGTGCCTTTTAACATGCATAGCTTGCGGGTATTAGAAGTATATATCTACGATGCACGTCCACAGTTTTATAACCTGCATGATAACGAAGCTTTGTTTATCAGTACACAAGGTAAACGTGTCTGTGGAATGACGGTATTAGAAAGGGTTAAGAAAATAGCCCACGCTACAGGGGATAAAACCATTATAGATAAAAACATCTCTCCCCATACCCTACGACACTCTATCGCTACGCATCTTTTACAACAAGGTGTGCCTATAGAAAGTATTAAAACCTTTTTAGGACATAGTAGCCTGGTAAGCACACAAGTATATACCCACCTGTTAAAAATAATGACCGATGAAAACATTTAATCAATACCTGCAAGAGATTGGATATGCACCCAATACCATTAGTGTCAAAGAAGCAGAAAGCACCACGTTTACAAAATGGTGTAAAAAACGGGGAACTACCCCAATGGCTATTGATTATAAAGCTTGCCTTAAATATATCGAGCACTTAAAAAGAAAAGGTAATACCAAAAAAACCATTAATCATAAACTAGGGCATTTACGCAACTATTTTACCTATCTGGTACACCAAGGAGATCGTACCACCAATCCTATCGAAAATACGGTTATCAAAGGAGAAAGGACACGTACCTATTATACCATCTTAGAACCCGAAGAACTCGAAGACCTGTATTACAGCTTTGAGACCGATAAAAATCCAGAACCATACTATAGGTATACTGCCAGACGTAATAAAATGATTATTGGTTTACTAGTCTATCAAGGGTTAGATACCAAAGATTTTAGGAATCTAAAACTAGAACATCTACAATTAGAAAAAGGGAAGATCTATGTTCCTGGCCGAAGACGCAGCAACTCCCGTACCTTAGACCTTAAACCATGGCAGATTATAGAAATGATGGAATACCTAAATACTATCAGGCCTGCATTAGAAAAACGGGTTAAAAACCTGACAGATCACGAAAGGCTCTTTCCTTATGGGCAGCAGTTTACTGTGATTAGCATCCTTATCAAAAAGATAAAAAAGTATAACCATAAAGTAGCTGGTGCCAAACAAATCAGGGCAAGTGTAATTACACATTGGTTAGGGCAATACAATCTTAGAAAAGTACAATATATGGCAGGACATAAACATATTATCTCTACAGAAAAATACTTGACCGATGACCTTGACAGCCTGCATGATATGGTCAATAACTTCCATCCGATAAACTAAACCATGATGAAACCACAAGAAATCTATATTAAAATGACGATTACAGATGTAGCAGAATTACGTTATATGCAACATACCTTATTAGAAAACTTAAACTTATTAAGTCAATTAGATGATGATTGTACCACCAATAGGAGTATAAAAGATAGTGTGTACTGGATCTCTAAAATACTACAGTCTATAGATCACGAAACTGAAAACTAAAAAATATTGTATATTATAAACTATCTTTGTTATGAATATTAAAATGAATGTTATGGATGTAAAGGCGGATATCAAATGGATACAGAATCAATTGAATGATGTTAAAGATCCTATGCTTATAGAAGCGTTTAAAAGTATGCTTAAATACAGAAATAAAAACCGATCACGTTCTGATCACCGTATAAGTATAGAACAATATAATAAAGAGCTTGAAGCTTCGGAGAAAGAAATCGAAAAAGGTAATTTTTATACTCAAGAACAAGTCCGTAAAATAGCTAGTCAATGGGGAAGGAAATAGTATGGTCAACCCCTGCTTTGCTAGAACTAGAAGAAATACATACCGACATTTTTGAAGTTAGTAAATCTTTAAAATCAGCAGATAGAGTTATTAATGAAATCATGGACAGTGCCGATGTTTTAAGCACTCAACCTGAAATTTATACTTTAGACGAAAACAAAACACCTAATGATGGTAGTTATCGTTCTTATGAAATACGAACTTATAATGTAGCATACCGTGTTTTAGATGACACTATCAGGATTATACGAGTTCGTTATGCAGGAAATGAACCACGACAATATTAATTAGAGATTTAATATATCCCGAATCGTAAAGGTTCGGGATTTTTTGTTGTATAAATAGCCAAGTGACTCCCTACAGTCGGATAGTTATTATGGGCGCATCAAGTATGCTTTGCCCATAAGCTGTTATAAGGTGTTCCTTCGTCACTCCACAAGCTATTTTTTGTTATTCCACAAGTGCTGAAAAAAGCACTTGTTCCATACCGTTACAACTCCCTCGCCTTCGGTCGGTAGTCTCCACTACAAACAAATAGCCTTGCTTACGTTCCTCTATCACCCGCAGCTCTCTTTTTGCTTAACAACAATAAGGTTGCCTACGGCGTGAGTTTAATTAAGCAAAACCGCTGCTTCATGGGCTCCGCCGCTTGGTCGCAGCCTAGACGATTATTTATGTGGAAGTATCTATTTTAATAAAGCGGAACACATAAAAATCGTCTGGCACACAAAACCGTTACACTCCTTTTTGTGTGTCGGCTACTCCTCTACGCTTCGGCTTCGCCTTTGTCTTGCGTGCAACGCAGCTTCGTTCAGTCGCCACTAGGCTATGATTATGATTAAAGCTGAAGGTCAGCCACAACTGCCGTTGCGCTCTTCAGCTTTAATCATAATCCAAATGTTAAAAAAGTGTTTGTATTTTTTTTGAGAATAATCCTCTAATTAGGTATTAAGGACTAAGTTCGTACAAAATTAACTTTGGCGAGCTATGGATTTTTTAAACTCATTATTCAACTTTTTCTCAGATAGAAAAAAACAGCTATCTCATAAATTAACTCTTTTAATAATTAGTATAACAGTGTTGGTATTAATCGACAATACTCTAAGCTTTTCTTATTACCATAACGCTCACAACAAAATAGAAGAAGTTAATAATATCAATAAAACATTAACTAACCCTACTCTTACAGGTAAAGAAAAAAAGCAACTTTTAAAACTCAGAAAAAATATAATTCATAGAGAAACATGGAAAGATAAGGCTTGGAACTTTATATCTCATATAGAGTTTAAAAATGATGCTAAAGAGGTTATGGTTCCAAAATTTGAAAATAAACCTATACCATTAGAAGAATCAAAAATAATTAAGAGAAGTTATTTTTGGCATTTTATAAGTTCCTCATGGTTGTTTATATTTATTATGGTTGTTATGATTATTGCTGCTTTTATAGGATATGATGGTGATTTAGGGGGGACAATAAGTATGTTAATTAGTTTTGGAATTATGCTATATAGTATAGCTTGGGTATTTACAAAAGCGCTATCCACTATACCTATTATTTTGGGAAATCCTACCTTTAATTATTTTTTAAACGGAATATTATCTCTTTTAATATCTTTAATAGTTTATCATCTTATTAAAAATAAAAACACTTCTAAAGTGGAATAGCGAAGGGGTGCGGAGCAGAGGCTCTTCCGCTTTAGAAGTGGTAGCCATAGTGGCGATTGAACGTCACGCCCGGGGGTTCGAACCCCTCTTTCTCCGCACAAAAACCACTCAAAAACCTACCAGAGCTTACCAAATCAAGTCTACGACACGATTATGTATGTATAGTATTATAATATTACCCTTAAAAACAACCTGTTAGAAGTCAAATCTTCAATCATAGCAATAGGTGCGCGGCTATTTTACATAGTTGTATTATGGGGCGAGCTTCGGGAGTACCCATAATGCCCAATTATGTAAACATAGCTTTGATGATGCGGCTGGCTTTAATAGCAACAAATACAGAAATCTGTAAGGTAGCTAGATCACAAATCATTATTTTAGCCCTGCAGATGGATAGATGACAGCTAGAACGTTCTTAAAAAATAGATTTTGTCCGTAGAATAGGCTCAAAAAAAGGGTACAGGCGCAATTTTTTTGCAGTAACCTCTTTGCCTTTAAGATTCATTACAATACCACTGCAAACCCATTATACAACGGAAATATCGCTAAAACCACTTGGCAAACTGCTAATGACAACGTGACTAGAAGTTATGACTATACCTATGATGCGCTTAACCGGATTACCGAAGCGATAAGTAACGATGGGAAGTATAACCTAAGCAATGTGACCTATGACAAAGCAGGAAATATCCTATCATTAGACAGAAAAGGACACCTTAACGGTGCTGCTAGCGCCTTTGGGGATATGGACAAACTGGTGTATAACTATAGTCATAATGAGGTTAGTAATAAACTCTTAAAGGTAACCGATCATACCACTAATACTTTTGGGTTTAAGGATGGTAACAAAAATGGTGATGACTTTGTTTATGATGAAAATGGTAATATGGTCAAAGACCGTAATAAAGGCATTGATCAGATTACCTATAATCATTTAAACTTACCTACAACCGTAACTGTAAGTGGTGCTAACAATGGAACAATACAATATGTATATGATGCTACAGGAGCTAAACTTAAGAAAGTAGCTACAGAGAGTGGAAATGCAACTACCACAGAGTATGCTAATGGTTATATTTATAAAGAAGGAAACCTTGAATATTTTTCTACAGCAGAAGGGTATGTAACACCAGAAAATGGTGGGTACCAATATGTATACCAATTTAAAGATCATTTAGGAAACGTGCGACTCTCCTATACAGATGCTGATAACAACGGGGCTATAACACAATCAGAAATCATCGAAGAGAAAAATTACTATCCTTTTGGACTTAAAATGCGAGGTTATAATGAAGCTATAAGTTCTCATGGTAATAGTACTGCTCAGTTAAGAGGTATCGATAAAGTAAATGTAGAAGTAGGACTAATTGCAATGGCACACAATCTTAAAAAGTACAGTTTAGCAATATAGGATTGCGTGTGCCTTTTTAAAACACATCTTTTAATCCTAAAATTGAAAAAAATCAACAAAAACCATAATGGATGAAAAAGAAAATCGCCTAAAAATAACTTTTTAGACGACCTCTTATATTTTACTATATTAAGCTATCAATCTATTACTTCACGCCATATTTATCAAAAAGATAGATCAGGCTGGTCATAGTAGCTGCTCCCAGCTCTAGCTCACGCCTATTAACCGCATCGAACGTATCATTTTTGGCATGGTGGTGATCAAAATATCGTTGCAAATCTGGTCGCAAACCGGCCAGTACAATCCCATCTTTTTTAAGCGGGCCAATATCGGCACCACTACCTCCTCTTTTGAAATAATGAATAAGATAGGGCTTAAAAACCTGAGTCCAACCCTCTACTTGTGCAAAGTTGGCATCATCACAATCAAAAGAAAATCCTCTTGGGGTAAATCCTCCTGCATCACTTTCTAAAGCAAAAACATGATTTTCTCCTTTATTCTTGGCCTCTTTTGCATATTTTTTACCTCCTCGTAATCCATTTTCCTCATTCATAAATAAGACTACGCGAATAGATCGTTTGGGTTTATACCCTATTTCTTTAAACAATCGCAGTACTTCCATCGACTGTACAATACCTGCTCCATCATCATGAGAACCATCTCCCAAATCCCAGGAATCCAGGTGCCCTCCTACTACCATATATTCTTTGGGAAACTCACTACCTGTCATCTCTCCTATCACATTATAGGACTGTACATCTTTCCAGGTTTTACAGTTCATATTGATATGAAACTTTATATTTGAGTTTAATTTCAGCATAGAGCTTAACAAATTAGCCCCATTGGTACTAATGGCTGCAGCTGGGATTTTATCTGCATCTTTTAGGTCTCCATAACTCATAGCACCTGTATGCGGGTAATCGTCTTGTCTAAAATTCATCGACCGTACAATCACACCTACTGCTCCATATTTTGAAGCTTCTGCAGCTCCTTTATATCGTTGATCTACACATCCGCCATATGCCTCGAACGCATCGATAAGATTGGCTTGCATAGGGCGGTTAAAGAATACGATTTTTCCTTTTATTTTTTCTTCGCCCAACTTCTCTATATCCTCTATACCTTTTACCTCTATAATAGGTGCTTTGATACCACCGATAGGAGTAGGTACCGATCCTCCTAGTGCACAAATAGGTACCGTAGTTGTTTTACCAGGTGTTGTTTCTATATATGCAAATTCGGTAACTCCTCTGGTCCACTTGGGCACCATAACAGGTTGTAACCATACTTTATCTATCCCTAATTGCTTTAATTCTTTTTCTCCCCACTCTACAGCATGTTGTGCATTTAGAGAACCCGAAAGTCTCGAACCTATTTGATTCGACAAATGATCTAACCACGCATAACTTTTTCCGTTCAACAAAGAAGTATCATAAATAAGCTTTATCAAGGTCGAATCTTCTTTTGTTGTACTTTGTGCAAAACCATTTAGGGTTAGTAATGCAACCGTGATTAATATCGTATTCTTTAACATAGTATGTGTTTTAAACTCGTTTTATTCATTTTTTAATTGTTCGATATACAAATCCAGATTTGCTTTTGTTTTTTCGTCTAACGCTGGTTCTTGTATATCGTCATATTCACTAAGGGTATCGTATAAAATTTTGGCTACTATATACCTGGCTACCGGTTTTTCATCTGCAGGAATAACATACCAGGGAGCGTGTGGCAAAGAAGTTCTGTTAATCGCATCCTGATAGCACGCTTGATACTGATCCCAAAGTTTACGTTCTTTAAGGTCACCTGATGAGAATTTCCAGTTTTTTTCTTTCTTTTCTAACCTGCGTAACAACCTGTTTCTCTGTTCATCTTTGGATAAATGCAAATAAAACTTATAGATCAATGTTCCGTTTTGAGCAATGTGTTTTTCAAAGTTTTTGATCTGCTCAAAACGTTGATCCCAAAACTGATCGTTAATATCATCTACTGTTTTTATTTGAGGAAGATTTTCTCCCATGATATACTCGGGATGCACCCGGGTTACCAAAACATTTTCGTAATGTGTTCTATTAAACACGCTAAATTTACCACGTTGTGGCAACGCTATATAATGTCTCCAAAGATAATCATGGCCAAGCTCTAATGACGTCGGCACCTTAAAGCTATGTACTGTAACCCCGCGAACATTAAAATCTTTAAAAACCTCTCTGATCAGGCTATCTTTACCTGCAGTATCCATACCTTGCAAGCATATCAACACAGCATACTTACCATGTGCGTATAAGGTATCTTGAAGTTTCCCTAGTTTTTCACGAACTTCTTCCAGTTCTTTTTCAACTTTCTTTTCGCTAGCTTCGAGATCAAAAGTGGTAGAGATAGTAGATAACTTTACGGTATTGGACACCTTAAAATCATCCCGGTGAATCTTTTTCATAGTGTGATTTGTGTTACACCCCGAAAGATACTAAAGTTTTCGATTTGCAAAAAATCGTTATCGTATTCATTTGGTTTGCTAACACCACTTTTTTTTCCTTTTTTATTTATCGAGCATTAAAGTCGTAGCTAAATCCCACCAAAAACGTATCGTACCTTCTTCCTAAACTTTTTAGATTTATCTCTGCAAACACATGTATTGGTTTGCTCATATGATGTAATGCCCTTATTTTTATTTGTGCTCCATGATTAAAATTACCGGTTCTAAAAGCCAAAAAGGCTTTATCATCGATCGTTTCGAATATACCAGAGTCATTACCAATATACCCCATCCCTGCAGTAATAGTAGTGGGATACCAATTAAATGCAATAATATTCACCCCAAAAGCTAACTCATTATAAGCTTCATAGGTTTCACTGTCTGCGATAGTAAATGATCTATTATACTCTCCTATAAATGTTGTAAAGCAATTGTAGGCATATTCTATGCGTGCTCCTGCAGTTACCTCATCTTCTAAACCAAAGTTTTTTCCTGCAACCAGACCATAATTGATAGCCCCAGGATCATATTGTCCATAAGACAAATAAGAACCCAGTATCAACATTATCGACAGATATTGTTTTAGAATTTGGGGCATAGGTATTATTAATTTATATACTGAATGCTACTTTGCTGCAAACAATTTTACATCTTCTTCGCTTATCTCATCACCACCCAAAATAATTAAACGCTCTATCACATTACGCAGTTCTCTAATATTTCCTGTCCAATCATATTGCTGTAATTGTTTGATGGCTTTGGCAGAAAAATTCTTAATAGGTGATCCCTGTTCTTTAGATATTTTTTTTGAAAAATAAGTCACCAATAATGGGATATCTTCTCTTCTATCGTTTAGAGCAGGTACTTTTACCAAAATTACCGCCAATCTATGATACAAATCTTCTCTAAATTTATTTTCTGCAATTTCCTTTTTTAGGTCCTTGTTGGTAGCAGCAATTACTCTTACATCTACTTTTATATCCTTATCACTACCTACTCTCTGAATTCTATTTTCTTGCAAAGCTCTTAAAACTTTTGCTTGCGCAGACAGACTCATATCTCCAATTTCATCTAGAAAAATGGTTCCCCCGTTAGCGGCTTCAAATTTACCTGCACGATCTTTGTTTGCAGAGGTAAACGCTCCTTTTACGTGCCCAAAGAGTTCACTTTCTATTAATTCTCCTGGTATAGCTGCACAATTTACTTCGATCATCGCTCCCTTAGAACGATCACTCTTTTGATGAATCCAATGCGCTACCAACTCCTTACCGGTACCATTAGGCCCTGTAATCAATACTCTGGCATCTGTAGCTGCTACTTTTTCTATAATATTTTTGATATCAGAAATGGCTTTAGACTCCCCTATCATCTCATAATTTTTAGAGACTTTTTTCTTCAGCATCTTATTTTCTATAACCAGTTCTTTTCTATCTAAGGCATTGCGAACGGTATTAAGCAATCTATTTAGATCTGGCGGTTTAGAGATATAATCAAAAGCACCTAGTCGCATTGTATTCACGGCAGTATCCAAATCACCATGGCCAGAGATCATCACAATAGGAATTTCTGGTTTTATTTTTTTGATAGCTTCCAGCACTTCTACTCCATCCATCTTAGGCATTTTAATATCACAAAGCACAAGGTCATAATCTTCTCCTTTAATTTTTTCGATTCCTACGAGCCCATCTTCTGCCTCCAAAACTTCATATTTGCTATTCTCTTCAGATAAAATTTTCACCAGTACTCTTCTGATAGCTGCTTCATCTTCTATTATTAATATTCTTGCCATTATATCTTAAATTTTATTCCGCCTCTAAAATAACCCGTATTTTCATCATTGATAAATAATATATCATTTTGATCGGCATTTCGTAAGCGAATTTCATTGCTTAATGTATATCCTGTATAAAAAAAGAACAATAAGTGTTCTGTAAAGTAATGTTCATACCCCAATGCTCCCATTATATTTAACATCGAAATATTTTCTGCAACTTGAACTCCTTGTCCCTCTACTAAAATACTTCTGTTATTCTGCAAGTTAGCATAAAAGCGATCTAAGCCAACAAAGGCTTGTAAGGTGTTTTTTTTGTTGAAATAATATTTAATATTTGATTTGGGCGTCCCTACAGAAAATGACCAATTGGTATGAAACCTTTTAAAATAATTCAAAATGGGTAGTGGAAAATTTATACTTGCAGGAGTAGTATACTTAACTCCCATTACCAGTCGGGCCATTTTTGGTTTTTCGTCATACTCATAACTTTTCACAAAGTAAATTGCTCCTGTATATCGTAAATCATCACTTTTGATTCCTGAGTCCTCGAAGTTCGAAGAAATTTTCATTCCTAATTTACTACCAAAACGCCAATTATTCTTCATTTTAAAAGTATACCCCAACTCCAAACCTGCCGTCTGAAAACTATCGAGTCCTTCAACATCTTCTAACATCATTTTATCTTCTAACACCAAACTATTGTATCTATAATCTGCAGAAACAATTAGATAAGACCCTTTTTCTTTTAAAGGTATCGGTAAATTGGTTTCGATTCTAAAGCGACTGTACTCATTATCATTAGCTTGCGGAATATATGCATATTCTAAACGAGCTAAATTAACACCTTGCGACCAAATACAATGAAATGAACAGGAGCATATAAATAAACAAATCAGGTATTTTATTTTCATCATTTGGGGCTATTGTAAATAAACAGGTGTTTTTATTTTTTTATCATTGTAACTTCTCGCTGCGGGAAAGGAATATTAATATTATGTTCTCTAAACAAACGATCTATTTCGAACCTTATTTCACTTTTAGGAATTACTCCTTGAAAACTATCATTAATACTAAAGATCAATTGAAAGTTTAAAGAACTATCTGCAAAATCTGTAAACAGTACCAGTGGTGGTGGTTCTTTTAACACATGCGAATTAGACAATGCTGCTTTTATAAGTAGCTCTTTTACCAAAGCAGTATCGCTACCATAAGCTACCCCCACATTTACCGATTCTCTTGTTACACTACCATTTTGTGTCCAATTGTAAAGTGATGATACCATATACTTGTGATTGGGTATAATCAACACTTTATTATCGATGGTAACTGCCCTTGTTGTTCTAAGCCGTATTTCTTCTACACGTCCTACCTTGCCTTCTAATTCTATAATATCACCTACATGCACTGTTTTATCCATAAAAATAAATATCCCTGATAATATATCCTGAATATAAGTTTGTAGCGCCAGCCCTACACCTACTAACAATGCTGCAGAAGCGGCAAATATGGCAGTAATATTAAAACCAATACTATCTAAAGCAAAAATGATGACAATTACGTAAATGAAGTATTTTGAAAATGAAAAAACAGATTCGAATTTCAGTTTATCCTGTCTATTCATTTTGCGAGTTAACACTCTTTTGAACGTTTTTAAAACTAACGAAGTTGCCAAAAAAACTATAATCACAAAAAGTAACAACCCAACCGTTAATATAAATGGATGAGAATCGGGTCCGAAATGAAAAATTTCATAACTCAAAAAATCATTTATTGTAGTCCAAATATCTTTTGGAATCGCATCTTTAACCTTTTCTGTTATTTCTTCCTGCATCATTTTCTTAATATTTCATCCACTTTAGTAACTCCTTATAAGTAGGTTTTTTACCATACATTAATATTCCTACTCTATATATTCGTCCTGCCAGCCATATCAAAAATACAATACTACCTACTAATAATACTATTGAGATGACTACTTCCCACCAGGGTACTCCAAAAGGGATTCTCATTAACATAACTATCGGTGATGTGAGTGGTATCATAGAAAATATGGTGGCGACTGTCCCGTGTGGATTTTCTATCACAGAAAAGAAACCTACATATATTGCCAATATCAACGGTAAAATAATTGGCAGCATAAATTGTTGTGAATCAGTTTCGTTATCTACAGCAGCTCCTATCGCTGCGTAGATCGAACTATATAGAAAATATCCTCCTATAAAATAGATAAAAAAAGATAATATTAAGGTACCGATGGGAAGCTTAAATATATCTTGTAATGATTCTTGTAATAATAATTTTATCTCTTCTTGTCCTCCTTCTTCGAAAGCCAAGGTTTGATCTACCCCTGCTATTTGCGGTTGATCTAACCCCAGAACCATACTAACTACCGTTAGAAACACACCTCCTAGAATCACCCATAAAACAAATTGAAAAATACCAGCAAAAGAGGTTCCTAGAATTTTTCCCATCATCAATTGCATTGGTTTTACAGAAGAAATGATAATCTCTATAATACGGTTTGATTTTTCTTCGATAACAGAACGCATGACCATATTGCCATAAATAATAATAAGCATCATTAAAAAGTACCCTGCAGCTCCTCCAAAAATCATTTTAATATAACTAGACATTTTTGAGGTTTTCTCACCATAAAAATTCTCTATTTGGATATTTACATTGGCTTTGGCTTTTTCTATAACCTCTAGATCTAGTCCTTTTTCTTCAAAATTATGATGTGTTAATCTATCACTCATAATATTCTCCAGATCATTCAAAATAGAAATATTAGGAGCTTCATCTGCATAAAACTGAATGGCACCAGCCAATTCTTCATTGGTTTGCTTTTTAGGGATATAAAGTAATCCATATAATTCTTTGATGACGACAGAATCTTTGGCATCATTAAGAGGTAAATGACTATAATTGATATAATCTATAGCATCAGAATCCTCAAAATCTGATACAAAAAGTCCCGTTTCATCAAAAAAAGCAATTTTACGGGCTTCATCATTATTTAAGGTAGCCAACCAAACTACCAACGATACCATGGCAACCACTATTAATGGGCTTAAAAATGTCATTACAACAAATGTTTTGTTACGAACACGTGCTATAAATTCTCTTTTAATAATCAACTTAAGATTACTCATGTTCTTCTATGCTTTTAATAAATATCTCATTGATTCCTGGGATCACTTCATTAAACCGAACCACCTGACCATTACCTGACAAGTATTGCAGTAATTCATTAGATGACGTAGTACCATCTAATGTTATTTTCATTTTAAGCTGATCATCTATAGCTTTAAAGTCGGCAGGTTCTACATTGAACTTATCTTGAATGGTGGCATACAATCTGGCCGTATCTTCGGCAAGAATTCCTACCTCGAAAGTATTTGACTTATATGCTCTTTTTATATCAGAAACTTTTCCTTCTAATATCTTTTTGGACTTATTTATTAACGCAATGCGATCACATAATTCCTCTACGCTTTCCATACGATGTGTTGAAAAAATTACCGTGGCACCTTCTTCTCGAAGTTGTAAAATTTCATCCTTAATAATATTCGCGCTTATTGGATCAAAACCGCTAAATGGTTCATCAAAAATCAGTAATTTAGGTCTGTGAAGTACGGTTACAATAAATTGTACCTTTTGAGCCATCCCCTTGGATAATTCTTGTATTTTTTTATTCCACCAATGCGTAATTTCAAATTTATCGAACCAATATTTTAACCGCTCTTTGGCTTCTGTTTTACTTAACCCTTTTAATTGTGCCAGGTATAATGCCTGTTCTCCAACTTTCATCGTCTTATAAAGCCCTCTTTCTTCTGGTAAATACCCTATATCTTTTATATGATTGGGATTTAAAATATCATTATCCAAGAATACATCTCCCTGATCAGGCATCGTAATTTGATTAACAATCCTAATTAATGTCGTCTTTCCTGCACCATTGGGGCCTAATAACCCAAAAATACTTCCTTTGGGCACACTTATAGATACATCCTGCAGGGCTGTAAAGGTTCCAAATTGTTTTGAGACTTGTTTTACCTCTAAAAGATTCGTCATAGCATTAAATATAACTACTTATCGTTTATATCGCATCATTTATCCTCTGATTTTTTTTAAGACAACTATTTTTTATCCAAAACCAGAATTTACTACAAATAAATAATCATACAACATTATGAAATAAGTCTGATAATTTCTCAAAAAGTTCATGAAAAATTAAAATTAAAGGGGCTTATTTTATCTTAAAAACACATATATTTACTAGAAACCGAAAGCTCTTGGCTAAAAAAACAAAACCCACCCTAAATATTAATATTAAGGATGGGAAAAAAATTGCTATGAAAAAGAAAAATTATCATCATTTACATATGATGATGCTCAAATATACGAATTTTTCTTAATCAGACATTAGAGCCTTGCATGATTCTGATATTGAACTTATTTCATGAAACAAATATCAGATTCGTTTACGAAAACATATCTTTTACTTTTTCAAAGAATGATTTTTCTTCGCTATCTGGATTAGGAGCAAAGTGATCATCTTTAGACATTTTTTCAAAAAATTCTCGTTGTTCTTTATTTAATGTTTTCGGTGTCCATACGTTTACATGCACCAATAAATCTCCTTTACCATATCCATTAAGACTTGGTATTCCTTTTCCTCGTAGTCTTAAAATCTTACCACTTTGTACCCCATCTTCTATCTTAATTCTTACTTTTCCTGATACGGTATCGATTTCTCTAGATGTTCCTAATGCAGCTTCAGAAAAACTAATATACAGATCATAATGTAGGTTATTACCCTCTCTTTGTAATTCGGTATGTTCCTGTTCTTCTATAGCAACTATCAAATCTCCTGCTATTCCATTACCGGGTGCTTCATTACCTTTACCAGAAACTTTAAGCTGCATACCATCTTCTACACCTGCAGGTATTTTAATACTTACTGTTTCTTCTGATACTTTAAGTCCTTGTGCATCTGCATCAGAAGGTCTATAATCTATCATTTGTCCAGCGCCTCCACAAGTTGTACAAGGTGAAGCGGTTTGCATCCTACCCAGAATTGTATTTGTTATTCTGGTTACTTGTCCACTTCCGTTACAAGTACTACATGTTTTATAGGTAGTACCAGGAGCCTGGATTTTACGCTTAACTTTTATCTTTTTCTCTACTCCATTAGCAATTTCCTCTAGTGTAAGTCTAACTCTAATTCGCAGATTACTTCCTTTTGATCGACGTTGTCTTCCGCCACCGCCGCCAAAGCCACCGAAACCACCAAAGCCGCCACCAAATATATCTCCAAACTGACTGAATATGTCATCCATATTCATACCGCCACCACCAAAACCACCACCTTCAAATGCCTGGTGACCATATTGATCGTAACGTGCTTTCTTATCAGGATCGCTTAAGATTTCGTATGCTTCTGCCGCTTTTTTAAAATTCTCTTCAGCAACTTTATCATCTGGATTTTTATCGGGATGATACTCTATCGCTTTTTTACGATAGGCCTTTTTTATTTCTGCTGTCGAAGCATTTTTGCTGATCCCTAATATGTCGTAAAAATCTTCTTTCATAATCTTTTATTGACCGGTAACAACTTTAGGAAAACGGATAACCTTATCTCCTAATTTATACCCTTTTTCTATTACATCTACAATCTTACCTTTAAGATCCTCGCTAGGAGCCGGTATTTGTGTAATTGCCTCATGATCGTCTGCATTAAACACATCTCCTGCTGCTACCTCAACCTCTGACAGTCCTTTACTCTTTAAGGTTTCTTTTAATTTATTATAAATCAACTCCACCCCTTTAATAAGATCCTTGTCTTCTGATTTTTCGATTTCTTTTAGCGCCCTATCAAAATCATCAATAACAGATAGCATAGATTGAATCACATCCTGACTTGCTGTCTTAAATAATTCTAGACGCTCTCTTGATGTTCTCTTTTTATAGTTTTCAAACTCAGCAAAAAGTCTAAGAAATTTATCTTTTTCTTTACTCAACTCTTCCTTAAGCTGTTCTTCTACAGACACTTCTTCCTGGGTTTCTGTTTCTTCAACAGGTGTATCAAGTACTTCTTCTACTTGATCCTTTACATCTTCAGTATTTTTGTTTTTCTTACTCATGTAATTCGTACCGTTTATACGTTTTCATTTTGAAGTAGCAAAAGTACTGCCATTTTTGAATTAATGTCATAATGTCACAGATTTTTTTTAATATATATTTAAGAGTTTTCTTACCTTAAAAAAATAATTTTGAAAATCGTTTTGAACCTTTAAAACTAAACATCTATGAAAACCACATTGTCACAATTATTTACCATTACAGCTATTATTGCTTTGACGTTTTCTTGCAAGAACGAAAAAAAGAATGAGACAGAAACTACAGCTAACGAGGCAACCCAGGAAGAAGCTCAACAAGAAACCAATAAAGTAAATGAAGAAGCTTTAACATATGTTGTAGACACCTCTAATAGTAAGATCGAATGGGTTGGAAAAAAACCTACAGAGAAACATACAGGAACTATACAAATTGGTCGAGGAACTTTATCTGCTACCGAAAGTGGTATAAAAACTGGGGTTTTTGATATTGACATGACCTCTATTACGGTTACAGATCTTACTGGTAAAGAAAAAGCTGGGCTTGAAGGGCATTTAAAAGGTGAAGGCGAAGGCAAAGAGGATCATTTCTTTAATGTAGCAAAGTTTCCAACGGCAACTTTTGACATTACAAGTATAAACGAAAAAGAAGGCAAAACTTTTATAGAAGGTGATCTTACTATAAAAGGAATCAAGAAAGCAATCTCGTTTCCTGCTACTGCTTCAATTACTCCTAATTCATTAAAACTAACCAGTGATGTATTTACAATCAATCGTACAGAGTGGCGTGTAAATTATGGTTCTAAATCTGTTTTTGAAAACCTTGGAGATAAGTTTATTAGTGACGATATAGAAATTAAAATTAGTATAGCAGCAAATCCTAACTCATAAATAACACTAAATACCAATCATATTTTAAACGTAATGAGCCGACTAGATAGTCGGCTTATTTATTATAACAAATCATCTGTTGCAGATGCTATATTGTCATGATTAAACACAAACCCTTTTTCTAATAGTTTATTACAACAGACACGTTGACTAGAAAATAAAAGGCTATGCATTTCTCCCAACATTAGTTTCATCACAAACCTTGGAATACTAGGCAATAAAATTCTTTTGTTTAAACGAGTAGCAATTGTATTTATTAGTTTTCTATTCGAGATAGGATTAGGAGCAACCGCATTGAAAACACCAGTCATCTCTTCTTGCAGAACATATACGAACATTCTGGCCAGGTCTTCGACATGTATCCAACTTTGCCATTGTTTTCCGTTTCCAAAAAAAGCTCCAAAGCCATACCTAATAGGTTGTACTATTTGCAAAAACGCTCCTCCTTTATTAGACAACACTAAACCTATACGTAGTATACTTACCTTAACACCTAATTCTTCAAATTGCATTACTGTATCTTCCCAACTTGAAACTACTTGTCCTAAAAAACCCTGATCTCGTTCTCTGGCATCTTCCATATAATAATTCTGAAAAGAATCTGGATAAATCCCAATAGCACTGGCCGATATAACGTGACGAACAGAGTTCGTTATACGCTTTAATGAATCAAAAATTAAAGAAGTTGTATGCGTTCTACTTTCGAGTATTTTTCTTTTATAGGATGATGTCCACCGTTTGGCAACAGTAGCACCAGCCAGATTGATAATCACTTCTACGTCTTTAAAACAATCTGTATCAATTTCTCCTATTTCTGGATCCCAATAGTAACCTTGGTATTTGGGATCAGACGTTATTTTATCTTTATTGGTAGTAAGATAATTCACGTCAATATCTAATTGATGACACAAACTTACTATTTCCTGACCAACTAATCCTGTTGCACCAGTAATTAAAATTTTCATCTATTAAATTTTATTGTTTTCCAAAAAATCATGCAAAGTACAAATCTTTTAACAATTTACACCTTCATATACTTTCCTATTAAAATACTACAGTTTGATTATGTGAGCAATACCTTTATTATAGCTTTAACAATCACTTATCAGATTGGGGCTTGGTAGCTCTTAACATTTCTCTTTTACCTGGGGGACCTGGTAATCTTTCTACTTCAAAACCTACTTCCTGCATTGCTCTTCTAACACTTCCTTTTGCGGCATATGTAACTAGAACACCTCCTAACCGAATTGCTTCATACATTTTTCTAAATATATCTACCGTCCATAAATCTGGCTGTACTCTGGCTCCAAAAGCATCAAAATAAATTAGGTCAAAACAATTCTGATCAGTAATATCTTCAAAAAGTTGTTTACGTTTTATAAGGACAAAGTCTTTTACAATTTCTGTAGCGTGCTCCCATTCTGATTGATGTAACTTGTCAAAAATAGCTTTTTTATCCATTGCATTAAGTGTCTGTGGGTAGTTCATCAATCTTGCCTCGTCCAAAGTAACAGGATATGCCTCTACCCCTGTATAGCCAATAGGTATTTCCATTTTTTCTGACTCTAGTAATGTTATAAATCCGTTTAACCCCGTTCCAAATCCAATCTCCAGAATGGTGAGCGATTTATGTTTATTTTTTGCCAGTATATGTTGTAATCCATAATCAATAAACACGTGTTTTGCTTCATTAATTGCACCATGTTTAGAGTGATACTGTTCATTTATATCAGGCAAATGAATTGTTTTTGAACCATCATTCGTAACAATAATTTCACGTCTTATTTTATCTTTCATGTATTTATCTTATTGTTATAGAAATTGTCAACGAATTATTCTTGTACATTTCTTAAACGCTTATGATAATTCATTATTTCTTTATTAAAACTGCATCAGCCAAAAAGGAGTATGTTTTTTGTAGGGTAGTAATTGCATTAATTTGTTCTTTACTTTTTTGTGCATCTAAGGCCAAATGTCGTTGTTCATCTATCGAAAGTTCATTTACAAATGCTTTCCCTTTAATAATTACAGTATCGCTTTCTATATCCTTAGGAACAAAAAAGCCATAATCTTTAAACTTTATCATTACCTCATCCTCATCCCCTATATTTACTTTCATCCAACAACCTTTTGCTTTACAAACACTATTTACCACGCTTCTAAAAACAACATCAATCGTATCCCCTGCATTCATATCCTTATAAATATCTCTCATCACACTCGAATAATTAATGTTTCCCAAAGTTATTTCATCACCATAACTTACATACTCGTCTTTAGAAATATCAGAAAGATTAAAAAACTCTTTCTTTTTTGTTGACATACTACATCCTATAAGTAATAGCCCTCCAACAAAACATACTATCATTTTTTTCATCTGTTTATTTTTTTAGTATCTTATAGAAATGCTAAGAATTATTTGGGCTGACTGCCCCATAATCGCTATATGTTAATTTTTAATCATAAAATATCAAAATGTTTGTAAAATTAAGCATTTTGATAATTCTTATTTTATAATAAAAAGGTATTTTTGTTTTAGAAAATGGTTCTTCTTATCATAAGCGAGCCAGAATAAATTATGAACCATAAGTTACCTGTTATAATAGACGGTCAACTTTTAAACAATTTAGACGGATGAGAAATGCAGATCCACAAACAATTGAAATTACAAAAGTAAGTAACTCAAAAATCGATCAAGTAGATTTTGAAAACCTAACCTTTGGGGAAATTTTTACTGATCATATGTTTGTCTGCGATTATGTCAATGGTTCATGGCAAACACCATCGATTGTACCTTATGGCCCATTGTCTATGGATCCATCGGCACGTGTATTTCATTATGGGCAGGCTGTTTTTGAAGGAATGAAAGCCTATAAAGACAATCAAGGTGACACGTATCTATTTAGACCAGATGAAAACTTTAAACGTATTAATAAATCCGCAGTTCGCTTAGCAATGCCCGAGTTTCCTGAAGATTATTTTTACGAAGGATTACACACGCTTCTAAAGTTAGATAATGACTGGATCAAACAAGGATTTGGAAATTCGCTATATATCAGACCGTTTGTAATAGCAACTCAAGCCAGTGTTTCTGCTTCTGAAGCAAATGAATATAAGTTTCTTATTATCTGTTCTCCTGCGCAATCCTATTATAGTGGGGATGTGAGTGTATTGATAGCAGAAAAGTATAGTCGTTCTGCCAACGGAGGTGTCGGTTTTGCCAAAGCTGCCGGTAATTATGCAGGGCAATTTTATCCTACAAATTTGGCAAAAGAAAAAGGATACCAACAAATCATATGGACCGATGCCGATACTCATCAATATATGGAAGAAGCAGGTACCATGAACCTATTCTTTAGAGTCAATGATACATTAATTACAGCGCCTGTTAGTGATCGAATCCTTGATGGGGTAACTCGTAAGAGTTTAATTGCTTTGGCAGAAAAAGAAGGGTTTAAAGTAGAAGTAAGACCTGTTGAAGTAAATGAAATTGTTGAAGCTGCAAAAAATGGTAGTCTTAAAGAAGTATTTGGTGCAGGAACTGCAGCAGTGGTGAGTCCTGTAAAAGCTTTTGGCTATCAGGGTAATCATTATGAGATAGAAAAACAAGAAAATTCTTATGCTTCGCATTTTAAAAATGCCTTAATGAATATACAATACAATAAAGCTGAAGATCCTTTTGGATGGAGAGTTAAAGTATCTTAAAAAAATAACGCATAAAGTAAAAAAGCTCCTGGTTTTCAGGAGTTTTTTTATTTGTAATATTATTTGAAAATTTTAAATGTAAGCTTGTTTTCTTTGTTGTAAAATTTTAATCCCTACTTACAGAAACATCAAGATCAAATAAAACTTCATTTGTACCTG
The DNA here is from genome assembly GCF_040786235.1 of Aquimarina discodermiae. Classification (NCBI taxonomy): domain Bacteria; kingdom Pseudomonadati; phylum Bacteroidota; class Flavobacteriia; order Flavobacteriales; family Flavobacteriaceae; genus Aquimarina; species Aquimarina discodermiae. The sequence goes on along the minus strand of NZ_JBFMKP010000044.1, from coordinate 13,231 downwards.
GAATAAAAAGATTAGAACGTGTTATTTTTGAGGAAATTCTATCTGAAAGCCCTGAACCTGTATAAGGACTATAAATTAAAGCCGTTGAATCACTATTAAACCTTCCAAAACTGTTTACTGCATCTTCAAAATTGTTGGAGTGCGATGCGTTTACTTTCAAAACAGTATTATCTTCATCACTGATATCTATAAATCCTCCAAAAGAAATATAATTATCAAAACCATCCACAGTGTATTTAAAAGTAATATCTTGATTCAAGATACCTGGTGCAGGATTACTTCCCAAGCCGTTAAAAAATCTATTCAGTGTTTCTCCGGGGGCTACAGTGAGCGGTTCTATAACATTACCCTCTGAATCCAGTCGGTTTATTTCTTGTCCATTCAACGCTATCCACTCCAAAGTGTTGGGTAAGTTATTTTTTAGACTTAGAAAAAATATTGGTTTTTGTTCTGAAATATTTTTTTCATTGATTACAAAAGTATCCCCTACTTCATAAACTTTCAACTTACCATCTTGTGATTGTGGTATTAGCTCTGGAGTATTAGATTCAAAACCTTCTTCTTTTTCACAACTTGAAATAGAAATAAAAAAAGCGCTTAATACGATAAATTTTAAAATTGATTTCATGAGTAATTTAATTTTAATTGTGTTATTATTAAAATCAAATATAAACCACTCTAATCACCTAAAAGTTCAAATTGTATTAAAAGCATGTTTCAATGTATAAAGGGATGTTTCAAAATTTTGACATCATAATCTTTGTAAATAATGCAATAAAATAAATTCTATTGATTAAGTATTGCTTTAAGGTTGGGTTTAAAATAATTTGGGCCTTTTAAGACTTTACCATCTTCTCGATAAATAGGTTTTCCGTCCTCTCCCAATTTACTCATATTACTGCGCTGTATCTCATTAAAAACTTCTTCTATTTTATGCTGTAAACCATGTTCTATAATTGTACCGCATAAAATATAAAGCATATCTCCCAAAGCATCTGCTACTTCTACCAAATCATTATTTTGAGCAGCTTCTAAATACTCTTCATTTTCTTCTTTCATCAAATTAAAACGCAGTGTATTTTTTGCTTCTCCCAAATCGGCAGCAGGTTCATTTTTATATCCAATTTCGAATGCAGTATGAAATTCCTGAACTGCACTAATTTTATTTTTCATCAGTATATTTTATAGATTATCTTTGCGTAAAAATAGCAAAATATGTTTAGTGAGGGGCAGTTAGTATTTACAGGTTTCTTTGTAGTTGGTTTTATTATTCTAATGGTATTTAGTTATCGTAAAGATCTTAAACTACATCGCAAATACTATAAAGGCAGTATTTTTATTTTGATAGGCTTTATCATTTTTGTTTTTCTTCTGTTTTTACTAAAAACATATTTACATCCTGAATAGATCTATCAATCCTAATTCATCATTATTCCTTTTAAAACCTCGTCTTTTATTCTGTTAATAAAGATTTATATATAAAAGCCTTCTCCTAAAAAATTAGAAGAAGGCTCTATAACTATTCTTTCTGTACTTTTAATTTACTTCTGGCAAGAAATTATAACGTTTACTATAATCCAGCATTTGCGAGGCAAAATCCTCTGGTTGGGTAACACTAATTTTTGTTATCTCTCCATTTTCGTTCGTTTCTGGTACTAAAACAGGATTTACAAAACCACTGTATGGTGCGGTAGTAAACTGCTCATTACGTTTCAATATTTCTGCATGCAACGTTTGGTCCACTTTTACACCATATCCTTCTACCAAAGCCTCTGCTGCTTTATAATCTCCTTCTGATTTAATTCGTTGCGTTTCTCTTAGCAATCTTCCAAAAATCTCTCGCAATTTTTTATAATCATTGATATTGTAATACGTCTTTCCGTCTTTGGTAACTTTTTCTATTACATTATCTTTTGCTCCTTGTTCAAAAGACCAGGCAGCTACCCACAATCTATTTCTCATATGAGCTTCTTCTACATCATCTCCTGGGTTTATACGAATCAATTGTGTCATAAGTGCATTTCTAATGTAAGCATTATATGCTGCTTTACCCAGTTTCTCCCAGTCATCAACCAATCCTAATTCTTGTATTTTTGGATCCATCAAATAATACAACCCAACTAGGTCTGCACGACCTTCTTCCATGGTCGACGCATAATTTTTTAATGTTTCTTTGGTTTCTCCTACTCCAGGATTTAATTGCCCAGACGCATGTCCTATTACCTCATGTAATGCAGTAATTAATTTACTATTTAACTCTCCATATTTAATATGTAATTTGATTTCTTCATCATCATGAGCAAATTCTTTTAAAACACCCGTACCACGAGCATTATTATAAGCATTAGAGATATTACCCAATGATACTGATTTTGATCCTACCTCGGCTCTAATCCAATTTGCATTTGGTAGATTTACCCCAACAGGAGTACTTGGGGTGGCATCTCCCGCTTCACCGGCAGTTGCAACTACTTTATAAGTTACTCCTACCACATTGGCTTTTTTATGTTCTTCCATTAATGGAGAATTATCCTCAAACCATTGTGCATTTTCAGACAAAACTGCCATTTTTTTTGACATATCAAAGTCCTTAATTTGTACAATCGTCTCATAAGAACCTCTATACCCAAGTGGGTCATTATACACTTCGATAAAACTATTAATATAATCTATGTTTCCTTCTGTAGCTTTTGTCCAAGCCACATTATAATCATCCCAAGTTTGTAAATCACCTGATTTATAATATTCTATTAATAATCCCAACGCATCGCCTTGCGCTTTGTTTTCGGCAACTTCTTTTGCTTTTTCAAGCCATTTTACAATTTCATCGATGGCAGATCCATATAAACCTCCTGATTTATATACTCTTTCTTTTACCACTCCGTTTTCTTTTACCAATTGAGAGTTTAGTCCAAATGATAATGGTTTATCTGGATTGGGAGATTTCATCTTACTATAAAATGATTCAACGTCTGCATTAGTAACGCCAGGTCCATAAAGATTAACCGCAGAAAGGGCTACATTATCAACCCCTTTTCCTTGATTTACTTTTTTAGTATCCTCATCATTAAAAATCAACTCGTATACTTCTTTATCTAACTCAGATCCCGTAGCTACCAAAAGTTTACTAAAATAATCCTTACTAAATTCTGGTTTGATCTTATCATTACTATAATGGTGGTGAATTCCGTTAGAAAACCAAACTCTTTTAACATATGTCTCAAAAGCTTTCCAGTCTGCACCGCTTTTATCTCCTTGATATGAAGTATAAATTTTTTCAAGAACCTTTCTTATAGTAAGGTTATATCGATAGTTTTGATCCCAAATAATATCTCTACCACTCAATCCTGCTTGAGTTAGATAATACACTAATTTTTGTTCTTTTAAGGTAAGATTTTCCCAACCCGGAATCTGATACCTTAATACTCTAAGATCAGCAAATTGCTCTACCACATAATCAAACTCCTCTTTTGCTTCTTCTTGTGCTAGTTTTTCTTCCTGTTGACTGATTTGATCCTTTACACTAGGATCTTTTTTACACGCTATTAATAAAGTTACCATAGCGGCAAACAGTACTATTTTATTACCCTTCATTTATTATGATTTATCGTTTTCACAAATGTAACAAAATAAAAGCATCTTAAAATTGATTATATTAGCCAAACAAACAACCTAAACTAACTAAAATGAAGATCATAAAATATTTGTTTTTTTTATTGTTATTAGCACTGATCGGAGGTGCAGTATATGTTGCTACGATAAACGGTGAGTATCAAGTAGAGGAAAGCAGAGTAATTAACGCCCCGGATGAACTATTATTTAACACTATTAATGAATATAGAACCTGGGATAAATGGGGCCCCTGGATGGATGAATCTGATGATCTTATTATGGAATATCCAGAAAAAACTAGTGGCGAAGGAGCTTCTTATAGCTGGAAAAGTGAAACACAAGGAAACGGTCGTATGGAAACTGAAAAAGTAGCTCAGTTTAGTAGCATCGATCAAAACATTACCTTTATTACTCCTATGGGAGAGAGTAAGAGTGATGTATATTGGAAATTTGAAAAAACAGAAGGCACCAAAACCAAGGTTACTTGGGGGATGAAAGGTAAACAATCTTTTATGGAAAAAGCTTTTTGGGCTACGCAGGATAGCACGATATCTCAGATGTTAAAACCTATGTATAGCCGAGGTTTAGAAAAACTAGATGTTTTTGTAAATGAAAAAATGAAAGAATACAATGTCAATGTTGACGGTATTACAGAGCATGGAGGTGGTTTTTATATGTACAATGCTACTGCTGCTTCTATTGCTACCATCCCAGAAAAAATGGCACAAATGTTACCATTGGTATTTAATTACATGAAAGAAAACAATTTACCACAAACCGGTAAACCTTTTACACTGTACAATGAGTATAACGAAGAACAAGGTACTGCCATATTCTCTTGCGCTATCCCGACAAGAGATAAAGTGGTAACACCAAAAGACAGTTCGGTACTGTGTGACTTCTTACCAAGACAAAAAGTAGTTAAAACAACATTAAAAGGTAACTACACAAACTTAAAAGAAGCCTGGGAAACTGGTTATAAATACATCCAAGACAATAAGTTAGAACTAAACACACAAGCTGTACCTTTTGAAGTATATGTAACAGACCCAAGTCAGCAATCGAATCCCGCAGAGTGGATTACTGAAATTTATATTCCTATCCTATAAATAATTTTCTAAACTGGATTCTAAAAAAATAGAATCCAGTTTAGATTTATAATTCTATTACCTAGAATATATACAACCAAACAGGTTCTATTTCCTTCGGAAAGAAAAACCCAAGTTAAGACACTGCTATCTAATTCAAAATAAATGAAACAAATACTTTTGGTATTTATTGGTGGTGGCACCGGAAGTGTTACTAGATACCTTATAAGTAAATACCTTAATAATTCGTCTTCTTCTATTCCTTATGGAACGTTTACAGCAAATGTTATAGGATGCTTTTGTATTGGCATCATATTAGGGTTAGCTCTTAAAAGTAACATTATGTCTCAAAACACGGTTGCCCTTTTGGCTACTGGTTTTTGTGGTGGGTTAACTACTTTTTCGACTTTTGCTTATGAAAATCATACCCTCTTAAAATCGGGTGATTGGATAAATTTTATATTATATGCAATAGGTTCTTTTGCCGTTGGAATTTTTTTCGTCTTTGCAGGAATGTTTATTGTAAAATAGTAGCCGTCGAATCTTTTAATTATTTGCTAATTCTTTGCTATATTTTTTAACTCCAACAGGGATTCTTATGTTTAAATGATTCCCTTCTGGTGGTATTGGGCAAGAATAACGATCGTTATATGCACAAAATGGATTATAAGCTGTATTAAAATCTATAAGAATTGATTTACCTTTTGGTATTTTAAGATCAATAAACCTTCCTCCTCTATAACTTGATTCTCCATTGGTTGCATCTGTAAAAGGTAAGAATAAGTAATCCTGATATTCTGGTTGTGTTTTAAGCCCTTGATTTTGGTAGATATCTAACTTCCACTTTTTTCCTTCAAGGACAAAATGGGCTTCTGCATATTTTACATATAAAGGCTCTCTACCTGTGGTAGTCTTCATTACAAAGGGAGTTTCATACGGAGTTCGAACAAACTTTGCAGATACACAAAATGAAGTATCTATCTCAAAAAAATCTAACGATGTAAAATGATCCAAATCTTCGGCTTGCAACGGAGATTCTTCTTCAGAAGCAAACTCTTTGTTTAATTGTTCCTGAAAAGACAATATTCGTTTAATCGCTATCGAATCCTGAGCAACTAAATTTCCTATAAAAAACAAAAATAAAAATGAAAGTCTAAACACCTACTCCTTAATTTTATGCAAAAATACAACTTACAATTTGTTAACTAATTAATTTTATTGAAATTATCTTAGAATTCTCTACAAAAAGCTATTTTTATAGGTTTATTTGATAGGTGAATATTTAATAAGTATCGCAATACACTTTGCAAATCATTTCTTTTTTGTTCATTCATACGACCTTATAACGTTTTCTTTTACAAGTTGCTATTGTTGTTATTGAATAAGTTATAGCCTCTAATAAGATTGTTTACACAACAGAAGCTTTATAATAAAAAACGATAAGAGGGAGTAATCATTTATTTGTTTCACTATAAACCATTTTACATTGATCAAAATTTTACTTCAGTATTTTAATTCATTTTCTGGGCTATCAAGAGAGGTTTGGTGGCTTGCGTTAATTACATTGATTAACCGAGCAGGTGCTATGGTTATTCCATTTTTATCTTTATATCTAACCGATGATTTAGATTTTTCTCTTCAACAGGTAGGTTGGATAATGACTAGTTATGGATTAGGTTCTTTTTTAGGAGGATGGCTTGGAGGTAAATTATGTGATACCATTGGATATTACAAAGTTATACTTGGTTCGCTTATTCTTACCGGATTTTCATTTATTGGTATTCAATATGTCACGGGATTCTGGAATATATGTATTGGTTTTTTTATTTTAATTTCTATTGCTGATGCTGCACGTCCAGCATTTTTTGTTGCATTAAGTGCATATAGTAAACCAGAAAACAAAACCAGATCCCTAACTTTTATAAGATTAGCAATAAATCTAGGTTTTTCTGCAGGACCAGCAGTGGGTGGTTTAATTATCGCAACTATTGGTTATTATGGTTTGTTTTGGGTAGATGGTATTACTTGTATTATTGCAGGATTTGTAATGATACAAACATTGCACCCTAAAAAAGCTAAAGTACTGGATAAAGAGGTAATGATTGATAATCCTGTAAAGGCTCATAAAGATGGTATTTATGTGTCGTTTTTGATTGCCTTGGCTCTATTTGGTTTTATATTTGTTCAGTATTTTTCTACCATACCGCTCTACTATAAAGAAATACATCACCTATCTGAGGAAAAAATTGGATTTCTATTAGCTCTTAATGGAGCATTGATATTTTTCTTTGAGATGCCGCTTATTGCCTATTTAGAAAAAACAAATATTTCTAAAATTGGAAATGTTATCAATGGCTTTATTTTGACAGGAATCAGTTTTGTACTTTTTCTGATTACTCCTTGGGCCGGAATCTTAGTCATCGGTATGATTATAGTAACTTTGGGAGAAATGGTTTCTTTTCCTTTTGGAAATGCATTTGCTTTAGAACGATCTAAAAAAGGAAGACAAGGTGCATATATGGGGCTGTATAGTATGTCATTTTCTGCGGCCCATATTTTTGGTCATAATTCTGGGATGCAGTTAATAAACAAATATGGCTATGAAAACAGTTGGATTTTTATGGCGTGTGTGGCTGTATTAGGAATAGGATTACTATTTTATGTTAAGCATAAGCTTATCCAAAAAGAAGTATAGAATATGATTTAATTCATTCTAAAAGATATCTAAAGGAAGGGTTATTATGAAAAGTTGAATATATTTTAAACATCACGACAACAAAAACGTTCTGAAAAACAGAACGCTTTTGTTTTTGGGGTAAATTACGTACTCTCTTTAGCTTCAAGATTCAGGGTCTTTTGACTAATGTCCTCACACCTAATTCATCCCTAATGTATTCCAAACTAATATTTTAACTTGCATCGTCACGCCAATCAAAATGCTAATTATGATAAGACATCAATGTGTTATTAAGACATTATAAATGTAGTGTAAAAAAATTATAAACACAAAAAAAATAACGTTAAAAAGCATATTAATTCGATGAAATACACAGAATTTTATGATTTAGATTGAAAATTCAAAATAATTGTTAAAATATTAACTGTTATCAAATTGTTTTTTCATTTTTATAAAGCGTATCCTGAGATATATTTATTACTAATTCTCACTTTCCTATATTATAACGTATTGTTTTGTTGTTTGTTATAAAAAACGTCAGAACATGTTCTGACGTTTTTATCTTTCCCTTGCACTCTCTTTAGTTTCCCATACTAATGTCCTCACGCAAGATTAAGATGCCCCTTCATATTTATTTTATCAATTCTTATGCCAAAATAAAGCATTATCACATTGATTGATCCATTATTGGATTATTCTCTATAAGCTTAGAAAGTATAATATGCGTTTTAACCTCTCCATAAGTAATAAGCCTATCAATAAATTCTTGCAAATGTATTTGATCTCTTAATACTACCTCCATGATTATATTCTCATTACCTGTTATGCGATAGCAGTTTACCACTTCTTTAAAATCGGTTACTTTTATCAAAAAGGGTTGCAATCTTCCCATAAAAGCTCTTAGTGTAATCATAGCTTTTAACTGATAACCGGCTTTGACATAAGAAACTTCTGCGCTATAACCTTTTAATACTCCGTAATCTTCCATCTTTTTTACTCGCTCTGCTACTGCCGGAGAACTTAATCCTACCTTTCTTCCTATTTCTGCATTAGACAGTCTTGCATTTTTTTGCAAACATTCTAATATTTCCCAATTAATCGCATCCAACTTCATCTAAAAATCCTATTTAATAATGTGATTTTACACATTTTATTGTTTATGATTCAAACTTTATTTTACTAAAAGTGCGTTTCTAATCTAAAAACCTTGTCTGTGTAAACCTTAACACAACAAGATGTTTACCTTACTAATTTTTATCAAAAACAAGCACTTCTGCTTCTCTTTCAATACATTAACTTGGCAATAAACTCATTGAACAAAAGCTATATTCCTACCATATTACTATTTTTATGTCATTTTTAAATAAAAAAATGAAATTATAAATAATAACTAAGGCAAATTAACTAATTTACTTTAAATTATAAATCAAAAATACCACAAATAGCCTTAATTTTGATTATCAGGAAATTGCTAATGAGATTACAACCACGAAATAAAAGGCTACATAAGAAAGCTTTAGAGATATTTACGTTATCACGTAATATTTCTGACTATCTTGTGCATGATTTGGCTCCATTACAAAAAAATGGAAAAGAGAATCCTTATATTTATTTTACTGGTGATATTGTTAGGCAATCTGATTCTTTAGCCCTTAAAATCATTGCTGCCGAAAATCAATTTTTCAAGGATGATCGAATTAAACAGGCTACTTCTTTAATTCATATTACTAATAAACTCTATAAAAATTGCCAACGCCTAGAACAATCGCAAAGCAATGGTAAAGAGTTTTTAATTCTGCTTCGCAAAGAGCTAAGAAAATTTAGACATTTACAACGTAATTGGCTCATGAGTTTGTAAACCTTCATTTATTTTATTTGAAAGTGCATTTCTTGGGGTATACCTAGGCAAAATCTCTATGAATTTATTTTTTAACCCCTAATCATTTAGGTAAGATTTAAAAAACTTACGTAAAACAAAAAACACCCAAGATAATATACCTTGAGTGTTTTTCTAATATGCTATGCTATCTATGATTTATTTATAAAACCAAATACTATAATTTCCTTTTAATCTATTACATATTTAAATAGTTTATCAATCAATTTTATCGCAATACAGTAAAAACTACATATTCCTTCTATATTGTCCTCCTACTTCAAACAAAGCAGTGGTAATCTGGCCTAAAGAACATTTTTTACAAACTTCCATCAATGCTTCAAAAATATTCTGATTATTAACAGCCTTTTTCTGTAACTCTTTTAGAAGCTCATCGGTTACATTTGCGTTACCTTTATGCAATTCTTCTAGCATGCTTATTTGGTATTGCTTTTCTTCTTCGGTAGCACGAATAACTTCTCTAGGTGTAATTGTTGGAGATCCTTTAGAACTTAAAAAGGTATTAACACCAATAATCGGGAAGCTTCCATTATGTTTTAATGTTTCATAATACAAACTTTCTTCCTGTATTTTACTTCTTTGATACATAGTTTCCATAGCTCCTAATACTCCCCCTCTTTCGGTGATTCTATCAAACTCTTCTAATACTGCTGTTTCTACTAAATCTGTCAACTCTTCAATAATAAAAGATCCTTGTACAGGGTTTTCGTTTTTGGCCAAACCGAGTTCTTTGTTAATAATCAATTGTATAGCCATTGCCCTTCTTACAGATTCTTCGGTTGGAGTTGTAATTGCTTCATCATAAGCGTTGGTATGTAGCGAATTACAGTTATCATAGATTGCATACAATGCTTGTAACGTGGTACGAATATCATTAAAATCAATCTCTTGAGCATGCAATGATCTGCCCGAAGTTTGTATATGGTATTTTAACATCTGGGCTCTTGGATTTGCACCATATTTATCTTTTAACGCTTTGGACCATATCTTTCGGGCTACTCTTCCTATAACAGCATATTCTGGGTCAATACCATTAGAAAAGAAAAAAGACAGGTTAGGTCCAAACTTATTAATATCCATTCCTCGGCTTAGATAATACTCGACATAAGTAAATCCATTTGCTAATGTAAGTGCTAATTGTGTAATCGGATTTGCACCTGCTTCTGCTATATGATATCCTGAAATCGAAACAGAATAAAAATTACGTACTTGCTGATCGATGAAATACTCCTGTACATCCCCCATTAGTCGTAAAGCAAACTCTGTAGAGAAAATACAGGTATTCTGTGCCTGATCTTCTTTTAAGATATCGGCCTGAATTGTTCCCCTAACAGTCTGTAATGTTTTTACCTTAATATCTTGGTAGATATCTTCTGGTAAAACCTCATCCCCAGTTACCCCTAAAAGCAATAACCCTAAGCCATCATTTCCTTCGGGAAGTTCTCCCTGATATTCTGGACGTTTTACTCCTTTTGAGGCATATATCTCTTTGATTCTGGCCTTCGTCTCTTCTTCTAATCCATTCTCCTTAATATACTTCTCACAATTTTGATCAATTGCTGCGTTCATAAAAAAGGCCAATAACATAGGGGCAGGACCATTAATAGTCATACTTACCGAAGTCATTGGATGTGTTAAATCATATCCAGAATATAATTTTTTTGCATCATCGAGACAACAAATGGATACTCCTGCATTTCCAATTTTCCCATATATATCAGGTCTTTTATCAGGATCACTACCATAAAGTGTCACCGAATCAAACGCAGTAGAAAGACGTTTGGCATCCATTCCTAAACTTACATAATGAAAACGACAATTGGTCCGTTCTGGACCTCCTTCTCCTGCAAACATGCGGGTAGGATCTTCTCCTGTTCTTTTGAAAGGGTATAAACCAGAGGTATACGGAAATTCTCCTGGCACATTTTCTTGCAATGACCATTTTAAAATATCTCCCCATGCCTCATATTTTGGTAATGCAACCTTAGGTATTTGAGTATGAGACAATGACTCTGTATGTGTCTCTATATTAATTTCTTTATCTCTAACCTTAAAAGTATATACCTTATCCCTATACCGTTGTATTTTTGTTTGCCAATTAAGTATTATCTCCCAATTATAAGGGTCTAAATTTAATTTTGTTTTATCAAATTGATCTAGCAAAAGATTTAGAAATACTTTATTTTCTTCAGATCGAACCTCATCCAAACTATTTTCGTCTACACCATTTTTTGACAGTATCAGTTTGGTATTTACAACACTACACATTGTGGTGTATATCCCAAATAGTTTTTGTGCTACCCCAGCCTGAATAGTTGCTTTTTGATCATATGCTCTATTATTTTCTGCAATCTCTGACAAATACCTAGTTCTACTAGGCGGAATTACAAAGATCTTTTCAGACATTTCTTTTGTTATTCGAAAGTCTGATTGTAATTCTGTTCCTGTCTTTTTTACAACTGCATCCATTATTGCTTTATACAGTGTATTCATACCTGGGTCATTAAACTGCGAAGCAATAGTGCCATAAACAGGTAACTCGTCTTGCGGAGTTTCCCATAGGTTATGATTACGCATATATTGCTTTTTTACATCTCTTAATGCATCTAGTGAACCTCTTTTATCAAACTTGTTGATCGCTACCAAGTCTGCAAAGTCCAACATATCTATTTTTTCTAATTGGGTTGCTGCTCCAAACTCTGGTGTCATAACATATAAAGACACATCACTATGATCCAGTATTTCTGTATCAGACTGTCCTATACCCGAGGTCTCTAAAATAATTAAATCGTACTCGGCTGCTTTAAGTACTTCTACCGCTTCTGCTACGTGTTTTGATAGCGCCAAATTAGATTGACGTGTGGCCAAAGAGCGCATATATACTCTTGAAGAATTAATAGCATTCATTCTAATTCGATCTCCTAATAATGCTCCCCCAGTCTTTCTTTTAGAAGGATCTACAGAAATTAACCCAATTGTTTTATCAGGAAAATCCAGTAAAAAACGACGTACCAATTCATCTACCAAAGATGATTTTCCTGCTCCACCTGTTCCTGTAATTCCTAATACCGGAGTTGTAGATTTTTCGTTTTTGGTATGTATGCTATCCAAGGTAACCTTGGCTATTTCAGGAAAGTTTTCTGCAGCAGAAATAATACGGGCAATAGCTCCTATATGCTTTTTTTGTAGATGTTGCTCCTCTCCATTAAGCTTATCTCCTATGGAAAAATCTGATTGTGCTACCAAGTCATTAATCATTCCTTGTAACCCTAATTTTCTACCATCATCTGGAGAGTAAATACGTGTAACTCCATATTCCATCAACTCTTTTATTTCTTCTGGAAGAATCACACCGCCACCGCCGCCAAATATTTTTATATGGGTAGCTCCCTTTTCTTTTAGAAGGTCATACATATATTTAAAATACTCGGTATGTCCTCCTTGATACGAAGTCATTGCAATCGCATTTGCATCTTCTTGAATCGCGCAATTCACTACCTCTTCTACACTTCGATCGTGTCCTAAATGAATAACTTCGACCCCTGTAGATTGAATAATACGTCTCATAATATTAATAGCAGCATCATGGCCATCAAACAACGATGCAGCTGTTACAATTCGAACTTTATTCTTGGGTGTATAAGGAGGTATTTGTTCCATTGAAAATCTTAATTTAAAGGGACACAATTTAAGAAATACGTATCAAAAAGAAGACCATTTTTAGAATTATATAACGGTAGTAAAACGATTTATAACGAACTATTTAAGTTTTCTCTTCTACATTTTATAAATACCATTACAAAATCTTATTTAATACATCTCATCAGATATTAAAGGCTAAGTTCTAAAATAAATATGTTTTATCTTTGAACTATTAAATTTCAGCTATGATCCCAGAAGATTTTAAAGATTATTTTGTGAATTGCGGTCACACAGAGCAGCAATCGATTATTTCAT
>NZ_JBFMKP010000043.1:0-40867 GCF_040786235.1 Aquimarina discodermiae | reverse complement strand
GGATTGCGTGTGCCTTTTTAAAACACATCTTTTAATCCTAAAATTGAAAAAAATCAACAAAAACCATAATGGATGAAAAAGAAAATCGCCTAAAAATAACTTTTTAGACGACCTCGTTTTTATATTTGACACTAAGGTCATAATAAATATCAAAAAATGAAACTACCATTTTGTAGGTTAGCAAAATGAGTAGAAAATATAAGTTTTATAACAAAGAAGGGGTTTATTTTATAAGCTTTGCTACAGTATATTGGATTGATGTATTTACAAGAGAAAATTACTTATCTACATTAGCACAAAGTATTGATCATTGCAGAAAACATAAAGGTATGGAAGTATATGCCTATTGTTTTATGCCTAGCCATGTGCATTTGGTGTTTCGTTCTACAAATAATGATCCTTCTGGATTGATTCGAGATTTTAAGGGATATACTTCTAAAAAAATCATAAAGGCTATAGAAGATAACCCTAGGGAAAGTAGAAAAGAATGGTTATTATGGATGATGGAAAAAGCAGGAAAAAAGAATAGTAATATTACCAAAAGACAATTTTGGCAACAACATAACAAGCCCATAGAATTATGGACAGATAAGGTAATTAAACAAAAGATAGATTATATTCATAATAATCCTGTAGTAACCGGTTTTGTAACAAATCCTGTAGATTGGAAATATAGTAGTGCCAGAAATTATCAAAATGACCATACAGTAATAGAAATAGATAGTGATGGTTTTTTACTAGGGTTGGTTTAAATTAAAAACTGATAATTTGCGGCACGAGCGAGACGCTCGCGCTAGCGAAGGGAATGTTGTATCAAGAATAAATCGATTTAGAGAACAATTGGGATTGGCAACAAGAGAAAGATATTTTGAAGAGTATGACAATAAAGTAAATCCTACTTTATTATTCAAAAAAGATGGTAATGAATATATAATCCAAAGTAGAAATATCAAACCTAAAAAATAGGAATAATGAGATTGAGAACTAATATTTATGCATTCTGCATTATTGTAGTATTTTCCTGCAATAGTGGTTTTGATAAAAAAGATGAGAAGAGAATTTTTTTAGAAATTTTAAATAGTAAAATTATAAGTGAATATCCTGAAAAACTAGATAGTGGTTATATTGTTTATCCATATTATACAGATTTTAATTTTAGTGATTTTTTATCAAAAAAAACGCTCAACCACCCTTCAAGAAAGGAGATTGAAAAAAAGGTTTTTTCAAAGCTGGATATTGATGAGAATCAATTTGCTAAAATCAGAAATGAAATCAACTTGAAGTGTAAAGGAGTTCATTCTGATCTATTAGGTAATTTATCAATTAGGGATAAAAGTCATATGGTAGTTACATTTTCTGGATTTAATGACAACTTAGTTTTTATAAACCTCTATCTATATCATAATGCAATTTCAAAAGAAACTCTTCTAAAAGATTTTGATTTTAGTAACAACTTAGCTTCAGTAGATTCATTTGTTGCTTTTTTAGATTCAGAAGAAAAACTTATTCAAGAAGTTGTGTATCACGATGGGCGTGATATTGAGTTCCGATTATAAGATAAAATAGTAAAAAATCAAACCACTCCAGCTCTGCGAAGTTTACAACTTCGTAGCGGTATGAGTAAGCAATAAAAGATAAGCCCACAGCAGTAATGTTGTGGGTTTTTCCAAAAAAATTACATACTACAAAATAAAACATCCCATAAGCTAGGGTTGGTTTAAGTTAAAAGCAAATGTATTCTGGCACGAGCGAGGGATAATATTCATTGGTTAAGTATTAAAAAATATTGTATATTATAAACTATCTTTGTCATGAATGTAAAAATGAATGTTATGGACTTAAAGAGTGCTTTAAGTAAATACGTTACGGTGTCTCCTGATATTTTAGGGGGAACCCCTGTGTTTAAAAATACCAGGGTTCCTATCAAAATACTGTTTGATTATTTACAGGGAGGAGAAAATATCCAAGAATTTTTGGAGAACTATCCTACTGTAAAGAAATCGTTTGCTCAAAAAGTACTGGAGTTGTTAGCCGTTTACGTAATCGAAATCGAAACAGATAATGGAGCTGCTGCTTGATGAAAATTTACCTAGAAAACTGAAATATCGTTTTAATGAAAAATATGAAGTATTAACAGTTCCTGAAATGGGTTGGAGTGGTATTAAAAATGGAGATTTACTACAACGTATGGAATCTAAGAACCTAAAGGTATTGTTGAGTATTGATAAAAACATGAGTCATCAACAAAACTTAGAAAAATACCATGTTAGCTTACTAGTTTTTAACTCAAAAGATGTTCGTTATACTTCATTGGTTGAATTTATCCCTAGAATAGAAAAAGTATTAGAAGAAAAGTTAAAACCGGGGCTTATTATAGTTGACTAAATAACCAAGTGACTCCACAACATAAATCAAAAATACAATCGAAATACCATATTGGGCATGATACCCAAAGATTCTTGTTGTAGTCGATCTAATTGGATTTCTCCTGTTGCTGTATCGTCTAGTCGATACCCAATAGATAAGGGTACTTGTCTATTATATATATTTAGTATCGAAGCACCCAATTGCCCTCTCCAATTTCCTTTTTGGTTGATTTTAAAACGGTAAATAGCAGAAACATCTAATCGATGGTATGCCGGTAATCGTTTGGCATTGGTGGCACCAAACTCGATAGTGTCATCGACAAGGTCTGCATCTGTAAATGGAGCCCCAGATCGCCATAACCAACCTAATGAAAACTCCCAATGCTCATTTTCATAGGTATTCGAAATTCGAAAATTATGTCGAATATCGTTGTTACCAGAAAAAGACGTTTCCTGTATTTCTGTAAAGGTATAATCAATATCATTAAAGGTATATCCCATCCAGGATCTAAAATTTTTAAACTTTTTTTTCAGTAAGATATCTACTCCAAAAATAGAGCTTTTACCGGTAGACAATTCATCCTCTGTGGTATTAAAACCATTGGTAAGCGAGGTTAGACCCGTGATATTTTTATAATACGTATCGATCTCAAAATTCCATCCTCGCTCAGAAAACAAGAACCCACCAGAAAACTGTGTGCTTTTTAATACAGGTACCTCATCATCACTATGCAACCAAATCTTATTTTCTAAACGTAGCTGGGTATCCTCAAATTCTATTAACTGGCTTATGGGTTGGTACCGCTGTTCTCCTGTTGCTTTTATTCGTAATTGTCGGGTTAAAGGATACTCTACATTTGCTCTGGGCTCTATAAAAAATTTATCTACTACAGAGTAGTGTGATACACGCGCGCCAAGATTTACAAACCCTTTGTTTACGGGTAAAAATTTATAGTTTGCGTATAATGTATTAACGTTATTATCAACTTTATTCGATTCGTTTATGGTAGTTTCGAACTCACTCTCTCGGGTAACGGCATAAAAAACTTCATTATTCGAAAACTGATACCCCATTTGCACTACATTTTTTGAATCTAGTGTATACGCAAGCTCAAGATCCAGACCTCTATCTTTTACGACATTTTTTCTAACAGACTGCTCTTCTATCACCGTTTCTTGTTTTTCGGTAAATAGATAATCAGAGTCAAATTTTGAGTAATATCCTTTTATGCTATGAGTAAGATGTTTTAATTTGGTTCCTTCCCAGGAGAAACTAACTCCTTTGTTTTGTACATTCAGTTCATCTGTGATCAAATCTTCTTCATCACTTATCTCAAAAACCAGATCGTTACGGGTATAAATACCACTTGCTAGAATTTTATCTGTTTCAGAAACATCGATAATCAGTTTTGCGCTTAGATCATAAAAGAAAAAATTGTTATTTGTTATTCGTTCTAGCAATTCCTCTTCTTCCTCTTCATCTTCTTCCTCTTCATCTATTGGTATAGTGTTAACTTGATTAGCGGTTTCTACGATTTTTGTATTCTGAAATACTTTTTCAGAAAGTGCGTTAAAGGTTGGTGTTTCGATATAATCGGTATAGGATCGTCTTGCTGAAACGACGAACCCCGTGGTATTAGTAACTGGGATTTTGAGAAACGCATCTGCGTGAGTACCATTTACGCCTACTCCTCCTTCAAATGTTTTAGGCACCTCTTTATCGCTTGATATATCGATAATCCCTGATACACGATCTCCATATTTGGGGTCTGCTCCTCCTTTAAAAACTTTTGCACTTTTTATTACGTTTGGATTAAAGGCAGAGATCATCCCAAAAAAATGACCTGTATTGTACATTTTTATTTGGTCCCAAAGAATCAGGTTTTGATCTGGAGACCCGCCTCTAATTTCGATCCCGGCAGCCGATTCATCCAGACTATTGATCCCAGGAATCAATTGTATACTTTGTAAAACATCGGCTTCGGTTTGTCCCGGAAGAATCCCGAGTTCTTTATTAGATATCCCAATAGATCCATCTATATTTTTGTCGATTCCGGTGGTAATATATTCTGTAATAAGCACCTCGTCGAGAGATGTAGTACTAAGAAGTAAAGGAATTCTAGGGCAATCAGAATTTTTAAAAAAAGAACCAGACACTTTTTTATCATGATACCCAACAAAACGTATTGTGATGAAAGAATTTTCTTCGACAATACCTAACTGAAAAAAACCATCATCATTAGCAATGGTTCCTGTTTGATCACTTTCTACTAATACCGACGCATAAGAAAGTGGTGCATTGGTGATTTGATCGTATAAATACCCACAGACTTCTACTTTGGTACTGGGAATACTAACAATAACCTGTCGGTCAGATATTTTCTTGAATGTAAGGTTTGTTAATTTTCCTAAAGTAACCAATACCTCATCTAATGGTGTATTTTGAATTACTAATGAAATGACTTTGTTTTTTACCGTATCATCACTAAAAGAAAAAATAAGGTCATATGATTGTGCAAGTTCATCAAGAACCTGTTGCAATGAAGTATTCTTATAATTTTTGGACACCTGTCCTTGAACTGTAGATAGACAAAAAAATATCAACAATAAAAAATACCTCATAGTGGTTGTAACATATTTATTCATAACCTAGACCTGATAGGTTATTAGAAAACAAGACTCAATTAGAACTGACAAGTAATACCATTTACACTTTAAATCTACCGGAATAAAATGTTCTTTTTTTACCTCAGTTTCATAATAAAAATAAACCGTAGCGCTGCTATGCTTGATTTTTCTTCTTCACTGAAACAAAAAAATCTTAATTTTCTTTTCCAGTAAATTCAAAATATAAATGGTATAACTCATTTGTAACAGAAATGGTTTCTTATTGGGATGTAGAAAGTATAACTACTTTTCCATTAATAACATATTCTATCCCCATAGGAACCAAAACAGCTTCTAAAGCAATTTGTAAATCATCATAATTAAACCCACCTGTATAAAGCATTTCCTGATCAATAGTTGAACGCCTAAAAGTGATTTTATATTGTCGTTCTAATTCGTCTAATACGTTTCTAAGTGGTGCGCTATTAAACAAACTTTCTCGATTTTTCCAGAGGGGTTCTGTACCCGTAATCGTTTCTTTTACAAGGTTGTTATTTTTTAAAGATACACCTTCTCCTCTTTCTAGTACTTCTTGTTGTTGGGTATGGGTAGCTACTTGTACTTTACCCTCATAACATCCTACTGTAAATTCGTTTGTCCTGCTTTTTACATTAAATTGAGTTCCTAGTACAGCTACTTCTCCATAGGTGGTCACCACCGTAAATTTTTTGCCAGGGTTTACCTTAAAATATGCCTCTCCATCTAGGGTTATTTCCTTATTACTAGTCCAAAAAAAGCGATTATGACTTAGGCTAGAAGCTGCATTAAGCTCTACAGAGCTTTCATCGGGTAATTGGATTACCAAGCGCTCTCCCGGTTGTGCGGTATACGTTACTTTACTAAAGAAGACACCTATAAGTAATGCAATAGAGGCTGCCGCAGAAAGGGTATATATAATAGGTCGTAACCTAATTACTTTTTTCCTTTTGGGTTCAAAAATTTTTCCTAAGGTAGTTGCCAATGAGGATTGCACCTCAAAAGACGGAGGAGTGAAATACTCTAATCCTTCTACAATCTTTTTGTAATCCTCATACTCTGGAAGTTCCTTTAGCGCTTCCAACTCTTTGGGATCGAGGTCGTCATTTAACCACTTAGCCAAATATGGATTTTCTTTTTCGTTCAACATATTTTCTTCCTTATATCAGGATTATAACAGGTGAGTTTCAAAATTCCCTACCTTCTTATATATTTTTTACTAGTTTTCTAAGTTGCTTAAGTGCATTGTGCATTCTTTTTTCTACCGCCTTAACAGAAATACCCAGCATTTCGGCAATTTCATTATAAGTTTTTTTATCGATTCGGTTTAACAAAAAAACCTCTCGTTGTGCCTCAGAAAGTTCGGCAATGGCTGCTTGTAGTTTATCCATAAACTCTTTTTCTTCCATTATAAAATCGGGAGATTCTATATTACTATTGCGATGAGGTAGCTTGGTGTATTCTAACCGAACTTTTTTACGAGCTACCTGATTTAAGAACAAATTATTAGCCACAGTACACAAAAATCCTTTTGACTTTTCAAAAATTACTTTTTTACAGTTGTCCCATAATTTTATAAAAGCTTCCTGCATCACATCCTCTGCCTGTTGTTTATCGCCACATTTATAATAAATAAAATTTCTAACAGATTCTGCATGGGACTCAAACAATTTGGTAAAGACAATTTGATCACATACAGATTTTGAGGATTGCTCCATAATTTTTTTTTGCTTCGAGGTAGGGTGAAATGGTTTCCACCTGTTATAATCCAAAAATAGCTGATTATGACTTTGAAAACAAATCTAAAAACTGCATTATTCTTATTAACAATTCTTGCAATAATCTCGATCGGGTTTAAAATTCCTCCGGTATTTAAGAACTATGATAATTTTAATTCTGCTCAGGTTTATCAAGTTAACTATCGGTTTTTTTTCAAATCAACAGATACTACAAATATCTCATTAAAAACCTATGTTCCTAAAAGTAACAGCAGACAAAGAATTTCTAAAGAGCAGATCATAAATGACAACGATTTATCTTTTCTAAAAAGAGTAGAACAAAAAGAAAATACAAGAGCTATCTGGAGTATCAAAGATAAAAATGCTTATCATTCTATTAATTACGCATTTACTTTTGAAGGAAAAGAAAAATGGTTTGTTGTCCCCAAAACCTTTAGCAAACCAACTCATGTTTCTAAAGAGTATTTAAGTCCTACAGCTAATATTCAATCTGATAACACACTGGTCGACAATCTTGCAAAAGAACTTGTAAAAGGCGCAAAAAACGACAAAGAGGTTATCCAAAATATATATGACTATATCTATGCAATCCCATCGGCTCCTATCATTACACTTACCGATGCGGTAACTACTATTCTTCAGAAAAAAGCTTCTTGTAATGGTAAAAGTAGACTATTCGTAGCCTTATGCCGAAACCTGGGATATCCTGCCAGAATAAAAGGAGGTATTATTTTAGAAACAATTACTAAGAGAACATCACATGCCTGGGTAGAGCTATTGATCAATGATACATGGGTCCCCTTTGATGGGCTTAACAACCACTTTGCATACCTACCTGCCAATTATTTGGAAATTTACCAGGGAGATCAATACCTGATAACACATACGGCAGGTATTCAGTTTGATTATATCTATGAGATGAACAAACTACATCATGTATCTTTTCTAAAAATGAGCTCTCAAGAACTTCATAACTTACCTGGGTTTTCTCTTTGGAATCTGGTTGATAAAGACATTATATCGCTTTCATCATTATATCTATTATTATTGCTACCCATTGGCGGACTATTAGTTGCTTTACTAAGAAATATTATTGGTTTAAAAACCTTTGGCGTATTTCTGCCTGTACTTATCGCTTTTTCTTTATCGCATACAGGTTTTGTATCGGGAATGGTAATATTTGTATCCCTTATCATACTTATAGGGCTTATATCTTATCCCTTTGATAAAATGGGATTACTATATACTCCTAAGCTCGTCATCTCATTAACAATTATGGTATGTGTAATATTGATTGCTACCCATTTAGGAATTCAAAACAATATTCAATGGCTTACCAAACTAACTTTTTTCCCTATCATCATTCTTACCATATCGGCAGAGCGCTTTTCTCGTGCAACGGTAGAAGATGGATATCTAAGAGCGATCGATAAATTGTTTCAAACTCTTATCGCTACCACTATTTCTTACCTGATACTATCCTGGTCGTGGCTGCCTTCTATTTTGATTCTGTTTCCAGAACTTATCTTATTGGTCATCGTATTTGCAGCTTTCTTAGGGCGATATATTGGTATACGATGGGTAGAACTTTTTAGGTTCAAACCTTTATTGCTCTCTGAGCGTAATATCTAGCCTCTGCCAAAAACAAATAAATAATCTTAAAAATCATAGTTCTATGTTTTCTATACTATTTACTAAAAAACCAAATACCTATTCTAAGGTGATTGGGCTAAACGAAAGAAATATTAATCTGATTTATCCTAATAATCCAAAAAAACACTATGCCCTTGCAGACGATAAAGTATTGACCAAAGAGGTGTTACATCAAAACAATATTGCCTGTGCAAAAACATATGCTGTGATCGAATACAACAGTGACATAAAAAAAGCATGGGAGCTATGCAAGCAGCACCCTGCAATGGCCATAAAACCAGCCAACGGATGTGGTGGCGGAGGTATCAAAATTCTTAAAAAAAATGCACATGGTAATTGGGAATCCAGCGGAAAACCAATCTCTGAAAGAGAAATATTTCAGCATATGGCATCGATCATTATGGGATTTTTCTCTTTGGGTTCTCATGATCGGGTTCTTGTAGAAGAGTGTATAGAACCTCATCCTTTCTTTCATGAAATATACCCAGTGGGAGTTCCTGATTTTAGAATCATCACTTTACATGATAGGCCTTTGATGGGCATGCTACGAATGCCTACTAATAAATCTGACGGTAAGGCCAATCTTCATCAAAATGGCGTAGGCATCGGCGTAGATATGAAAGAAGGAAGGTTATTAGAAGTTTATGACGGGAGACGATACATGAATCATCATCCTGATAGCGATTTTTTGGTGTATGGTGCCCCCATACCCTATTGGAAAAAGATTCTCGAAATATCGGTGGCTACCGCAAAGGCTTTTCCGCTCAATTATCTGGGAATTGATATTGTCATCGATGCCAATAAGGGGCCGCAAATTATGGAAATAAATGTACGACCAGGCCTGGGAATACAACTGGTAAACAAAATGGGGTTAAAAGAAGTAATAGCACAAGCTATATAACAAAATTTAAAAAAGAAAAAATTGTAATGAGAATAACAACTTTAATATGGATCGCACTATTAGTGTGTACAATCAGTTTTTCGCAAAGTAAAAATACGTTTACTATAGAAACGCAAGGAGGGTACGAGTACAATTACTTTAAAAGTCCTAACGAAATACGAGTGAATGATACTATACTGACCAAAGAAGACCTAATATCCAGTAGTTTTTATCAGGATGCTGCCATTACCTATAGATTTCGGTATAAAAAAGGAAAAAGCAAACTGAAACTATTTGTAAATCCTTTTTATAGGGTATTTTATGAAAATATAGACGATAGCTACTGGAGTCTAAATGCCAGAGTTCGATATGAATACCGGTTTACTAAAAAAGTGACCTTTTTGTCTGAAGCTAGATTTAAAAGAATGAATAGAGAAGGTTTGGGCGGAGATCAAGATGTATTGATTAATCCTTTGGGGTATACCAATTACGGAGCAACAACAGGAATTGAGTTGGTACCTTTTAAAAAACACGAAATTTCGATAGAAGGATTCTACAATTTTAAAGACTTTGATGCATTTGGAGTTAGGGATTTACAGTTTGATGAATTTGGAGCGCAACTATCCAGCGTACAATCTTTTGAAATAAGCAGACTTAAACATAAAGTAGGCATCAGTTTTTTAGCTAAAAAACGACTGTACGATACTTTTAATGCCAGTGATACTTTTACTGAAGGAGAACGAGACTGGGATTATTTAAAAGGAAATTTATTTTATGAACTACCCATAAGTGAGCAATTCAAAATAAGACCAAAGTTTACCTACTACGCCAGAATAGATAACTCTACCAATCGTTCTGGGTTTGACCAAATGGCTCCGGAAATTGGACTATTCTATAAAAACAAAACCACCAAAATAAGCAGCTCATTCGCTTTTGTAACCAGAAATTACAAAGAGATTGAAGCAAGAGATACAGAAGCCCGTATCGGAGAAAAGCTTAGATATCAATACACCAATTTTACATTAAACGCTTCGCATCGAATTAGTGATGGGTTATTTATAACCGCAACACTCTATTCGAGAGTTCGAAATACTAACTATACAGACATAGATGCTCGTTCTTTTAGAAATTATAGAAATCAATATGCCGGAATAGGCATACTATGGAAACTTTAAGATTACCCCCCATGTTGATTTTAGTTATTTGTGACTAAAAGAAGCCGTATAAAACATGTTTTATACGGCTTTACTTTAACCTCCTTATGCAATAGAAAATTAAAAGTATACTAGTTCATATAAGAACTGGTATTATAAGTCAAACTTGATCCCTTGTGCCAATGGCAATTCGGTAGTATAGTTAATCGTATTGGTCTGTCTTCTCATATACACTTTCCAGGCATCAGATCCAGACTCACGACCTCCTCCTGTTTCTTTTTCTCCTCCAAAAGCACCACCAATTTCTGCTCCAGAAGTACCAATATTTACATTAGCAATACCACAGTCTGATCCGGCATGCGAAAGAAATCTTTCTGCTTCTCTTAGGTTATTGGTCATAATAGCCGATGACAATCCTTGCGCTACACCGTTTTGGATTTGAATGGCATTCTCTATCTCTCCTTTATATTTTAATAAGTATAAAACCGGTGCAAAGGTTTCGTGTTGTACAATATCAAACGTATTATCTGCTTCTGCAATAGCCGGTTTTACATAACAACCACTTTCATAACCTTCGCCAGAGAGCACCCCTCCTTCTACCACAATGGTACCTCCTTCTTTCACTACACTTTCTAGGGCATTTTGATATCCTTTTACTGCATCTTTATCAATCAAAGGCCCTACATGGTTGTTTTCATCTAGTGGATTACCAATTCTTAACTGGCCATATGCATCTACTACTGCATTTTTTACTTTATCATAGATTGATTCATGAATAATCAATCGACGGGTCGATGTACAACGTTGTCCAGCTGTTCCTACGGCTCCAAACACAGCTCCTATTACGGTCATTTTGATATCAGCATCTGGGGTTACAATAATTGCATTGTTGCCTCCTAATTCTAAGAGTGATTTTCCTAAACGCTGTCCTACGGTAGATGCCACTATTTTTCCCATACGAGTAGAACCTGTAGCAGAAATTAATGGTATTCTTTTATCAGTAGTCATCATTTCACCTACCTTATAATCACCATTAATCAAACACGAAATTCCTTCTGGCAGGTTATTATTTTTTAATACTTTGGCAATTATATTTTGACAAGCTACCCCACAAAGAGGTGTTTTTTCGCTAGGTTTCCAAATACAAACATCTCCACAAATCCAAGCCAGGGCAGTATTCCAGGCCCATACAGCAACCGGAAAATTAAATGCAGAAATAATCCCCACAATCCCTAATGGATGGTATTGTTCATACATTCTATGCCCAGGACGTTCAGAATGCATCGTAAGCCCATGCAATTGTCTAGATAATCCTACTGCAAAATCACAGATGTCGATCATCTCTTGTACTTCTCCCAGCCCCTCTTGATAGGATTTCCCCATTTCGTAAGAAACTAGTTTACCTAGCGGTTCTTTTAAAACGCGTAATTCTTCTCCAAACTGCCTTACGATTTCTCCTCTCTGGGGAGCTGGCAACACTCTCCAGCTTTTAAAAGCTTCTACAGCTGTTTGTACCACTTTTTCATAATCTGATGTTGAAGTCGTCGCTACTGTACCAATTAATGCTCCATCAACTGGTGAATATGATGAGATTGCATTTTCAGACGAGAACCAATCTGTTCCCGTTGACGTTCCTTTATTATTTTCAGAAACACCTAATTGTTGCAATGCTTCCTGGATTCCGAAATCTACTATTGCTGTTGCCATACGATACTATTGCTTTTTGAAAGGAGTAAAGATACTTCCTTTTAGAAATAAATTAAATTTTGATTGCATTTTGAGTCAATTTTAAATAATTTTCAATCATAACATATTACAAACAATCAATATTTACAATAAATTATGAATTCATAATCAAATTGACTTTCAATTTATTGGTATTATACAACAACTCAATTCCATTTTTATGGATAACAGTTGTCTTTTATAAAAATACGGAATTGGGCCTAAAACTGTATAAAAAAAGTGCTTTTAGATTAAAAAAGCACTTTATCAAAGTTTCTACTATAAAAAGTAATGCACTTAATTAGAGGTTTTATCTTTTTACCCAATCAAACCCCAAATGTTATCCTCATATATAATTAGAAGTTAAAAGTGCTTATTTTCTTGAAATTTTCAATATCCTCATTATTCAATTCGTATTGTTCTATACTATACGCTGAAATAATAAAGGCATGATTATCCCTAATAATAATGTCTATAGCATTTTTGGTAGGGATCTCTTTTATAAACTTTGAATCATTTGGATCAGAAACATCAAATATTTTGACAGTGTCATCGCAAACCAAAAGATAATTGGTACCAAATAAACTTAGTCCTTTTGGCTCTTTTAGATTTCTTGTGTTTAATAAAACTGGTGCTTCAACATCCTCTATGTTATAGGTTCTAAGCTCATTTACTAACCCATCACAAAACGAATTAGTATGCAAAGTTACATAGGCATTGGTATCATTTGCCACTACGGGATCACAAGACCTAAAATGATCAGATCGAGACATTAGTTTTGGTAATTCTGCATTGGTGATATCATAAATAAACATAGCATCACTCGAACCGATAAACAAAAAGTCCTGGTAATTAAATAATGTTTCGATATTAAAACCTACGTTAATTGAATTTACCTCAACTGGGTTTTTAACCTCTTTTATATTAAAAACAGTGAGGTCAAATGAATCGACGGTATATAAATAATCATTCTTTAGTATAAATGTTGCCAAAGAACCTCCTTGCCCATCTGAGGTAGACTCTGCAGCCGAACTATCACTATCTGTGCTACAACCAACAAACAAGCTTATAATAATAAAACTTATTAGTAGTAAAATATGTTTTGTATTCATTATACTATTGTTTTTATTTTTCTAACCAATTTACAACCACACTATCTTCATTTGCATGCTCTATATAGCCGTCTGGAGAAGCTACTTTAGGAAATACGTTTTCAACCCGTTTAACAATCTCGAAACTAAAATCATGTAGGTCAAAAGTAAGTACTACCAAATCTGTTGCTTGATTGATATAAAAAGTACTATTTCTAATAGCAATATCGGTGCAGCCTGGTACTTTTAAAAAGCTCTTTTTTATAGGATTTACAGGATCTGAATTATCAAAAATGTGAAAACCTCTTCGCTTGTCATTAATAAAAATATAATCCTCGACAACATAAATTTTTGCTGGTTCGACAGTGGCCTGTTTTTCTTGTAGAACAATAGAACTGTTCAATTCACTTCTTTTTAGTATTACAGCTTCATAAGGAGGTTCATAAGGAGGAAATGTGGTATCATCATCATTTGGATGATACCAACAACTCGATAAACATAAGCATAGTATTATGCAAAATAGTTTTTTCATAATTTGTTTGATTAAATAGTCTTACTTTTTCTAATAGATGCAGGATATCGCAAAGAGTTGCTTAATTATTTTTATTTAGTTTAAATAATCATTAAGTTGATCTGTGCTACCTATCAAAAAAGAAATCGCTCAAACAAGATTTCTCTTGTAGAGCGATTCCCAACTAAATAACCAACCAAAAAGTTAACTATCTTTAAGCTACCAACTAGCTATATTTTATTTTGTAAGCTTCATAAAATCAGCTTTTTTAATTCTATTTCTATCGTTTTGAGAGATCGATTTTTTAAACACAATATTACCTCTACCCGCAAATCGATATACAGTTTCTGACGATGGGTGAAATAATTCTATCGTACTGTCATTGATAACGGACAACTCGAAGAATTCATTGTCTAGATAACCGTAATCAAGTGTTAAAGTTTTCTTATCAAAAATGTTAAGAATATCTTTAATTTCGTAATGTCCTACATAATCATAGATAATATCGTCGAGAGATATCCCCACTTGATCCCTAGAACTCTCAAAATTATCTCCTGCTCCAAAGTATGCGAATTTCAAATAGTTCTCATTATCAAATTCATTTAGCACACCCATTTCACTGGTATATATTTTCTCCCAAACTTCATATTCCTGTAAGAAATAATGAATGTTATCATAAAAGACGGCATCATAGTCAAAGTTGTTGCGTTGATGACCAATTAAATAATAACTGGTTCCAGAAACAATGTCCCGTAGTTCTATTTCGTTATTAGAAAGCTGGTTAACTCTAAACGTATAGGTTCCATCAATATCATGGGTAATATCTACTTCTATTCTAAATGGATCATATTCTCCAACATCCAACCCAAAACCATTACCATTACTCCCCATACCTACAAGGTTATTATTAGCATAAAAAATTCCGTTCTTAAAAGAAATCGTGAATGCTTTTTGTAAAAAAGGAATTTCTACATTACCGTTTGTACGTTCGATATCAACATACCATATCTCATAAGAATTCAATAATGCATTTAGGCTAATTCCTGTATTCGAATTTACAAACGGTTGTGGTTCAATGTATACATCTTCTTCTACAACAACCTCTGCTACACAAGAAGTAAGTATAATAGATCCTAATAAAATAATCGAAAGTAATTTTAGCGTTTTCATAAGCTCTGTGTTTTCAATTTCAAAATATAACTTCCAAAAGACGTGCCAAAATCACAAGTAATTGATTGTTAGGTTTTTAATATGACTTCTATTTTCCTTATTTTTGACCCCAGAAAATATTTTATGGAAAATAGTCCAAAATTTGCAGTGCTAGGAGGTGGTAGTTGGGCAACTGCCATTGTAAAAATGCTTACCGAAAACCTTAATGAAGTTGGATGGTATATGCGAAGTACCTATGCCCTTGAACATCTTAAAAAGCAACAACACAATCCTAACTATCTAAGTTCTGTAGAATTTAGAATAGATCAGCTTAAACTTACCAATGATATAAATGAGGCTGTGGCCTATGCAGATTATCTGATTTTTGCGATTCCGTCGGCCTTTCTTCATAGTGAATTAGAAAAGTTAAAAACTTCTATCCAAGATAAAATTATATTTTCTGCTATTAAGGGTATTGTACCAGAAACAGGGCTTATTGTTGGAGAACATTTTCATGATGAATATACTATTCCTTTTGATAATATAGGGGTAATTACCGGGCCATGTCATGCAGAAGAAGTTGCTCTAGAACGATTATCTTATCTTACGATTGCATCACGAGACAAAGAGAAAGCCACTATTATGGCAAATCACCTAAGTAGCGAATATATCAAATGTAAAATAAGTGATGATATTATAGGTACCGAATATGCGGCAGTGCTTAAAAACATATACTCTTTGGCAGCAGGAATTGCTCATGGACTTGGGTATGGTGATAATTTTCAGAGTGTATTAATGAGTAATGCCATTAGAGAAATGAAGCGTTTTATTAAGAAAATACATAAAATGAAACGTAATATTAATAATTCTGCCTATTTAGGAGATTTATTAGTGACGGGGTATTCTACTTTTTCTCGTAACCGTATGTTTGGCAATATGATTGGTAAGGGGTATACGGTAAAAAGCGCTCAAATGGAAATGAATATGGTCGCAGAGGGATATTATGCTGCTAAAACAGCCTATGAACTGGATACTACCAAAAAGACACGAACCCCTATCATAGATGCCGTACATGCAGTTCTATACGAAGATAAAAATCCTAAAAAAGTATTTAAGAAACTGGCCGATAAACTCGATTAATTATTCTTATCTTCATCATCCTTATTTTAATGCGTAGATGTTATGGAGAAACTTATAGAAACCTTTTATACCGCATTTAATAATCGTGATGCAGATACAATGATAGCCTGTTATCATGAAGATATTATTTTTGAAGATCCTGCTTTTGGAAAACTACAAGGAGAGCATGCAAAAAGTATGTGGCGAATGCTATGCAAAAACGCAAAGAATCTTCAGATAGAATTTTCTGACATTAAGATACATAAGCACACTGGTAGTGCACATTGGGAAGCTTGGTATTTGTTTAGTAAAACTGGTAGAAGTGTTCATAATAAAATAGATGCACAATTCGTGTTTAAAGACGGTAAGATTATAAAACATACCGATAATTTTGATTTACATAAATGGGCATCGCAGGCCATGGGTTGGAAAGGAAAAATTTTGGGCGGCACTCGTTTTTTTAAGAAAAAACTACAGCAACAAACCCATCATATGTTACACAAATTTATGACCTCTTGATAACCTATCTTTAACACATGAATACATTACAAATCACACAACCACTCGTTTCTGTTCAATGGCTTGCAGAACACTTAGATCATCCTGATTTGGTAATTCTTGATGCTACGATCAAAAAAGTTACTACTTCAAATGATTCTAGCGTTTCGAATTTAAAAATTAGAGGAAGTCGTTTTTTTGATATTAAAAAAACATTTTCTGATCTGAATACTGACCTCCCTAATATGTTACCTTCTCCAGCATCTTTTTCTGAAGCTTGCAAACAATTAGGTATTGATACGCATCATACCGTTGTGGTATACGATAAGTTAGGCATTTATTCAAGTCCCAGAGTATGGTGGATGTTTAAAATTATGGGGCATAAAAACGTGGCAGTGTTAGATGGTGGGCTTCCTATATGGCAAAAGGAAAAACTACCTTGTCAACCCGAAAATAAAGAAGAAGAATTGTATCCCAGGGGTAACTTTGAAGCTAATTTTAACCCCAAACTAGTTAGTGATGCTAAAAACGTCTTAGCCGCTATAACTCTAAAAGATACCTTAATCCTAGATGCTCGTTCTTCTGGTAGATTTAACGCTACAGAACCAGAACCCAGAACAGATTTAAAAGGGGGCCATATACCAAATTCGAAGAACCTGCCTTATAAAACTCTCATAGAAAATACCCAAATGAAGTCTACTACAGAATTAAGTAAAATTCTAAAAGACTTTTCAATAGAAAATAAAAAACTGATCTTTACCTGTGGATCAGGAATCACGGCATGTATTCTTATGCTTGCAGCCGATTTATCTGGATATCAAAATATGTCTGTATACGACGGTTCCTGGAACGAATGGGGACAATTGGATCATGTACCCATCGAAAAATAAAAATGATATATAAACCTTTATTTATGCAAAAATTTTCAATTAGTATTTTTATTATATTCTTTTGCTCGTTTGGGGTAAACGCTCAGTCTCCAAAATTTAGCCTTCAAGACTTTTATTCCTATAATTCTGAATTAGAATATACGGTTGATTCTATTTACAATACATTATCTGATCGCCAAAAGGTGGCACAAATGATTATTACGTCTGGCGGTGAGATTGGGAAACCACATACAACAATAAAAAAATTAGTTACTCAAAATGCTGTTGGTGGGGTTGTATTTTTAAAAGGCAGTAAAAAACAACATACAGAAGATATTATAGCTCTTAACAAACTTTCTATTGCCAACAAAAGCTTGCCTTTGTTGTATAGCATGGATGCAGAACCCAGTCTATTTGCAAGTAGAATTAAAGGTGCTCGTGATGTGGGTAAAACAATAGATATCAAAACAGAACAAAGATCTGATGAGGTTGTTACTGCAATAAATCAAGAACTTAGAGAAATAGGCGTACATCATAATTATGCGCCTGTATTGGATATTAGTCCAAATAATGAGGCGATCAAATCCAGAAGTTATGGTAATACTAAAGAAACTGTAGTTCGATTGGCTAATCACTTTATAAAATGTACTCAGCAAGGGGGTATTATTGCTACTGCAAAACACTTTCCTGGCCATGGCCTTGTTAAAGGGGATACACATAAACAAAGTGTTTATATAGACGGCCCTATGCAAGAAGTTGACAATTATAAAAAAATAATTGAAGACGGTGTGCTTTCTATAATGGTGGCTCATATTACAATAAAAAATAACAAAGAATACGATACTAATGGGATACCTTCTAGTTGTTCAAGAAAAATTGTAACCAGTTTGTTAAAAGAAAAAATGGGTTTTAAAGGGGTTATTATTTCTGATGCGCTTAATATCATGAAAGCGGTTACAATTTTGGATAATGCTCCTCTCCTGGCCTCTAAAGCTGGTTGTGATCTGATCTTAATGCCACAAGATGAAGTAAAAACAATAAATACCATTCTTGCAGAAATGAAAACCAATGCTTCTTATAAAAGGCAAGTAATACAGTCTATAAAGAAAGTTTTACGATTAAAAGTGTGCTCGGGGGTGATTTGATTACTACTATTTCTTTATAATTTCTGGCATTTCATAATACAAAACTGCTTTTTCTTTAAGAGGGTTTGTGCTCCATTTTTCCCAATTATTGGTGTAAGGATCGTATCCGCATTTTAAAGGTTTTGAATACTCATCCTCTGGATTCTCAACATATGCTCTACAATCGGTACAGACATATCTAAATTCACAATTCTTGCATATTGTCACTTGATCTTTGGTAATGCTCCAATGATTCTTAAAGTTAGGATGTTCAAGTGCTTTTTTTAGTGAAGTATTCTCAATATTTCCATAACTTATTTCCATGGATGGACAATTTTTTATTTCTCCTTTACTGTCCACTGATATTTTTCTATTTAAACATGAATTAAACTTTTGAGATTCGGTAAAAGTTTTCAAATTTACACTGAAATAATCCATAGAAATTGCACCACAATGTTTTTCTGAGTTGATCTCTTGATCTGTATACATTAAAAGCCTTCCGTCATTGTTAATATCCGAAATCTCATTCTTGGATGCGCTATAAACACAGATTTGAGATACTCTAAGATATTCTTTAAATACATTAGAAACATTTACAATAGCTGTCCAATCTGAATGTGGCACATATATTTCGATAGAAGATAATATACTTTCTTCGTAGTTCAAAAAATCTAAAACTTCTATAATATATGACTTTTGAACCTCATCAAAAAAACGTAATTGTACACTTTTGCAATATAGCTCGTCTAACTGTTTAAGTACTTTAAAAATATCATAACTAGAAGTATGATCTCTATCTATAATAGCATTTGATATAGGGTAAGGATACTCCCACTTTAAATCGATATCAGAAAATTTTTCTGGAAAATCTGTATAAAAAATACAATTCTTCTCTTCTAGAAAGCTCAAATATTCATCGATAATAGCATCGTATTGATGATCATACGCTTTTTTAATCTCATTTGGTGATTTCCCAAAATGCTCAATAATCAAATCATATAAACTATCAGGTATATAATGTATGGTTTGTAATTGCATATCGCAAATTACTGCTCTAGAAACACCTTTTACAGGTATACAATTACTAAACAATTTTACTTTTTTATCCAAAATCTATCATTTTAGAAATTGGAGCATAATGTCTGGTTCCTCCCAACAGCTCGGTATTGTATTTCTTTATTTCAATACCGTTGAAGGTACTATCTTGAGAAGTAATAATACTTACATCTGACTTAAAAACAGTAAGCATTTGATGACTAATTGGTAGTTCTTTTAGGACTGCTGGTCTAAATTCTTTATAAAACTTATTGTTATCCATTTTTATAGTAATTGTTTTGCTATGGCTTCTTCTATATAGTAATTGCAGGGTACAGATACCATCCCAAATTGCCCACTGGGATTTACTTCTAAAAAACAATAACCCTCATTATCATCAACAATCATATCGATGGATCCTGTTGTTAAGCCCAAAGCATTCATTGCTTCTAATAACTTCTGTTCTATGTCTAGAGGTAAAATATAAGGTACAGTCCTGTTGGGAAACGAATCATCATATTTTCTCATATCAGTTTTTGTTTGTTCATTTTGTTGTGAAAAAACTGCCATAGAATAAAAAGTATCTTTTAAAAAGAATATTCTTAATTCATAAGCTTTTTTAATGTTTTCTTGAAACAAGCTGGGAAAAAATGTATTGGGTAATTGATCTATGAATTCTTTGGTTACTTCTTCTGTATATCCCTCTAACGAGATATTACCAAAAGTATAAGAAGCAGATGATTCAATTCCTTTGGTAATAATTGTATGATGACAACAATTATAAAAGTCTATCAAGTCTTTTTTACTAGAAGTAATAAAAGTATTGGGTATTTGTAAGCCCGCTTTTTTTGCATATTCCAGTTGTTTTAATTTTTGATCCTGGCTACCATATTCTCCTATAAAAGGTATGGTGGGATGATCTTTAAACCATCGTACCAAAAAACCAACCAGTTCCTGCCATTCGTCGTGGAGGTGATTATAAATATGTTGTGTTAATATCTGATTTTTTGTTTCTATATCTGGATATTCATAACCAATACTCCCTCGTCGATACCAAACAGCGGTAATCTCATCTGAGTTGATAATCTTTTTTATATTTTAAGAAAATTTCATGTTTATTTATATCAATATTTTCTATTTGTAAATCATAGGCATTAGCTCTTATTACAGAGCTTTCTGTACCCAAAATCCAATCCATCACATCATTAGTACTCTCGTCTAATCGTTCTGAAAGTATAAGAATCATTCTTTGCAGGTATACTTTATATTTTGTTTTCTGTAATAATCTGCCAAGGGTTCGAATCCTATTTTTTTACGTCTTTCATTTGCCTCATCGCAATTACAGATTGGCATATTGAGATAAGTGCCGTAAATTTGGCAAAAATCCCCAGTAGGAAATTTATAATCATAAATTCTCGCAAAATGATAAGGGTACATTTCTCCTTTCATTACTGCTTCAAAAAGATAAGGTCTTAACACTTCAACCCATTCCTCTTGAAAATGTAATGGCATAAGCATACTACTTTTACTAACATCATATTTGCCATTCGTTATTTCTCCTATATCAGAAAACCCTGGCCATCGATCATTATTATTTTTTATAATTTCTAACAAGCGTTTATAATTTTGATTGTCAGCACGCATGGTAGTTCGAATTCCTGTAATAATAGGCGCTCTCGCTGCCTGATCTTTTTTTACCATTTTGATAATTTCTTCACGTAAAGGTATGTTAAGGGTATTTAGATGTTTTTCTCGTAAAACTGCATACTCCGTTTTAAGGATTTTATAATACTTCGATTTTTTAAAATACGGTAATTTTTTAGTCACCTTTTTAATTCGTTTTTGGGTAAGCCCTAATACTACTCCTTTTTTAAGATAGGTATATACTTTATCGGTATTTTGCAATTTATCGGCATTGATCCCTGCCAATAAATAATCTTCTTTAAAAGGTTTAGGCACCATCGCAAATGCTTTTTGATATAACGAATCAGAGCGTTGGTATTTTGCATCGAGATATGCAATTTCTGCATCGTTGATAATTTTATAATATGGAAGGTAATTCTGAGCAGTTACAGTCAAAAAGAATATTAAAAAAAATATCAATACAATGTTTTTCATTAATCTTATAATTTATTATTATAAAGATATCGTTAGATATCAAGTAGTTCATTTTTTAAAAACAATAATCGGAAACATTTGGGAATCTAAAAAAGACTCCCAAATATGTTTTGATTAATCGTGAGCAATTAACTTGTTTTCATATCTCTTTTTTATTCGAATTTTGGAAAGTTCTGAGTTTTCAGCTCTATTTTCATTTGTTATAATTTATTGAACGCTATTATAACTATTTTGGAAAATTGTAAATCATTTTGAACTAACAACAAATTAAAACACTAAGGGTCAAATAAGCACCACTCCCATCTCTAAACTAATATATAAAGTATCATTCAAATATATCCATCTGTTTTAATTTAATAGGTTACATAAATGAGGCTCTTTTTAAATAGTCCTTTATGCTATTGATTACTAATACCTTGCCCTTATCATTATGATTTATGAGAAGTGAGGTATCCTAATCCTATAAATTTTTATATACAGCTAGGCAATCGTATACGAGCAATACGATTACAGCAAAAGCTGTCTCAAAGCGAATTAGGATATCGTGCAGAATTGGATAAAAGCGTGATACAACGCCTGGAAATGGCACGAACCAATGCCACCATCAAAACATTACTAAAAATTGCAAATGCTTTTGATATTACGTTATCAGAATTGTGTGATATAGAAGCCATAGAAAACAAAAAATAGGCCGTTTCTATACTAATACCAGTCTAATGTAAATGATTACATTTACCTTCTTCTTCAATATGCAATCGTACTCTAAGTGCTACATAAAAATCAAAAGCTACGGACCTGATCACTACACTATCACCAAATTTCACTCTGGCGATATAGGTTTTTAGAATCGTATAATACCATTCCCACAGCTTATCATTTCTGTGTTGAAAGCCCATCAAAGATAAAATTGCCTCACCTAATTCTATACCTCCAAAAGAGGTATCAATACCTACGGTATTTAATTGATTCATAAACTTGGTTCCCAATAATTCATTCTTGATCAAAAACAAAATAAAGTCTTGATTAGGTAATAATTCGAATTTTGGAAAGTTCTGAGTTTTCAGCTCTATTTTCATTTGTTATAATTTTAAACTATCGTACATCAACGTAGTTCCCGGCCTTTGCTAAAGCAAGTATTGTAGAAAGTCTCCAAATACTATACCAAGTGCTAACTTCTATTATGAAGCGGGTCTATAATACCATTAAAATTGTTCTAATTTTTAACAGTAAATGAATAGCTCTCTATAAAATCGATGTAAGAGTTCTGTACGTATTAGTGGTCAAATCGTATCATTTGTCCTTGCCTATTATCAAAATAAATACACAATTTTTTTTAGCCATCAAATATGCTAAACGCACATCACTTCTTACATCTAATTTTTATCTTTTATGTTATTGTATATAAACTCCTTTCAAACTTTTATACATATATGTATCGTTCGAAATAAGATCACAATAAAATTGCAGGGTAGGAAATGCAATTTTATTTTTTAAGTTTTCTTCTATATTCGGCTTTTTCTTCTGCTACCTTAAGTAACTCTGTCGAACAATCCATTTCATAGATTTGTTTTGCCAATTGATCACTAACATATTCCTCTTTTAACTTCTGGATATCTAAATCAAAAACTTTGGCCAGTTTTGAGAGTCGTTTGACATCAAACTCCCTTTTTCCATTTTCAATTTTACTTAGGTTAGCCGCATCCAAATCTAATTGTGCTGCCAACTGAGTTAATGTAAATCCTCTTTTCGTTCTCAAAAGTCTAATGTACTCTCCAAAAGTTTCTTTCATGTGACTTGTCAAATCTTGACAAAGATAGTGTTATTTTTCGTATCTAAAAAACAGAATTAGTACAAAATTGTTCAAAAAAATATTTATAGTGTCAATATCCAGTCTAAAAACCATCAAATCCAAATATCTAAACCAAGTACACCAGTTGATTTTCATGGTTTTTCATAGTCACAATACTAGTTACCTCTATTGCACTTTCTACTTTATTTTTCAATACAACCAACACCTCTTCTTCAGTGTATTTGGTAATGGCCTTAAAAAGCATTCTTCCTATGTTATTATTATGTAAATCCATAGCATTTTCTATAGGAGCATTAGGTGCAATTTTTTCATATAAATCGGTAATCGTTTTTGCCCATTTTATCGCTTTTTCTTTATTTTTTGTGCGTATAAAAACCTGATAACACAATAGCATATTCCATAATGCATGTCGATATGCATTCGCGACCCCGTTACCATGGTGTTCCTTACCATAATTTTTATTACAAATAAGCATGGTGCTTTGTGTTGCACGAAGTGTTGGTAAAATACATATAGGATTAAGGAGCATGACCCAGGATAAACGACCTATTTGTTGGTAACTTAATCCTATGATCACCCTGTATAGATTCATACTATCCCTGATACTCTTTTACTGCGTCTACAAAAGCTCTAGCATTTTCTACCGGAATGTTTGGTAAAATACCATGTCCTAAATTAGCTATATATCGATCCTTACCAAACTCATCAATCATCTGTTTTACCATTTTTTTAATCTCGGCAGGGGGTGATAACAACCTTGATGGATCAAAATTACCTTGCAGCGTAATATTTCCTCCGCTTAGGTAACGTGCATTACGTGCAGAACAAGTCCAATCAACTCCTAATGCCGCAGCTCCCGATTTTGCCATTTCCTGTAGTGCAAACCAGCACCCTTTTCCAAAAACGATTACCTGAGTTTCGTCTTTTAATGCATCTACTATTTGCTGAATATATTTCCATGAGAACTCTTGATAATCTACAGGAGAAAGCATTCCTCCCCAACTATCAAATACCTGTACAGCATTTACACCCGTAGCCACTTTTGCTTTTAAGTAGGCAATAGTGGTATCTGTAATCTTTTGTAGTAATTGATGTGCAGCTTCTGGTTGTGTAAAGCACAGTTCTTTGGCTTTATCAAAATTTTTAGACCCTTGTCCCTGCACAGCATAACATAAAATGGTCCAAGGCGATCCTGCAAAACCAATAAGAGGAACACGATTATCCAAACGTTCTTTGGTTAGTTTGATCGCATCCATCACATATCCTAATTCTTCATAAACATCGGGTACAACTACTTGTTCTACATCTTTAAGAGATCGAATAGGGTTGGGCAACCAGGGGCCAATTCCGTCCTTCATTTCGACTTCGATATTCATTGCCTGCGGAATCACCAAAATATCGCTAAACAAAATCGCAGCATCTGGCCCAATGATATCTATAGGTTGTACTGTAATTTCTGATGCTAGTTCTGGAGTCCTGCATCTTGTAAAGAAATCATACTTTTCTTTTAACGCCATAAACTCTGGCAAGTATCTACCTGCCTGACGCATCATCCAAACTGGAGGTCGCTCCACAGTTTCTCCCTTTAAAGCCTTTAAGAATAAGTCGTTTTTAAGTTGTGTCATATAATTACAGCCCTATCGGGTCTTTTATTAAGGGTAGTGTCATGAAGTTTTTATGCACCTGTCAACATCTACCTTTTATTTTTTAAAATATTTTATAGCCTGTATAATAACATTTTCTACAGTAGGTTTGTTCGCTACTCGAACGGTATCTGTATAATTAATCGCTTCTGAAGCGGTAGTATTACCTATACAGAAAGTAATACTGTCTCCAATTCTATTTTTTGCAATATAGCTTTGTATACCAGACGGGCTAAAAAACAAAATCCCATCAAAAACACGATCAAATATACGCGAGTTCATATGAGTATTATATACTATTTGTTCTTTTAATTTTACACTGTGTTGTTTCAAAATATCGGGTAATTCGTTTCTTCTTAAGTTTCCACAAAAAAATTGAAACGAAGTGTTTTTATAGTTTTCTACAATAATTTTGGCCAAATCAGAAGCATTTTGAGCAGTTTCTATCACATTTTGCCCATGATCTACTAATAGCTTTTTAGTATTGTCTCCTACACAATAACAGTTTTTAATATTCAATTGTGATGTCGTATTTAAAACTGCTTTTACAGCATTCTTGCTCGTAAAAATTGCATGGTGCACCTCATCATTCATTTCAATTTCAAGCAATTCAATCTTTATAGCATCATATTCTACAAAACCAAGGCCACTATTCAATATCAGTTCCTTTTGCGCAACTGATAATTTTTTGGTAGATAATATGGTATAACCTTCTTCTTTATTATCCTCATTATCCTTAATAAGATGTTTCTTTGCAATTCCCTCACCCCGACCCTCTCCCTGAGGTAGAGGGAGAAATTCTTCAACACTCTTTTTTATACTTTGCAAAATCAGTTTATGATTATCAAAAACTACATCATTTTTAAATCTTAGTACTTTATATCCCAAAGCTTCCAAATGCAAATCTCTTAATTGATCTTTTTCTTTCTGGATATCACTATTATGATATTTTCCGTCAAGCTCAATAACGATTTGGTATTCAATATTTATAAAATCAACAAAATACTCTTTTATTGGATGTTGTCTCCTAAATTTCAAATTATCAAAATTTCTATTACGAAGAAGTTTCCACAATGCTGCCTCAGCTGTTGTTTGCTCTTTTCGAAGTAATCTTGATATTTGAGTTTTTTTATTCATCAATCACAATTCCCTCTCCCAAAGGAGAGGGTTAGGGTGAGGGTATTTTAAGTTTATTTTATCGCTGCTTTTATCCTCTTCATAAGTGCTTTCCCACCATTATTTAATACTTCTTGTGCACAGTTTTTACCAAAATCTTCTTTTTCTGAAATCCTAACTGTTTTTGTCACCGATATCATATCTTTTCCATCCAAACCATGCAATACTCCTGTAAAAT
The DNA here is from genome assembly GCF_040786235.1 of Aquimarina discodermiae. Lineage (NCBI taxonomy): Bacteria > Pseudomonadati > Bacteroidota > Flavobacteriia > Flavobacteriales > Flavobacteriaceae > Aquimarina > Aquimarina discodermiae. The sequence continues at coordinate 14,386 of NZ_JBFMKP010000043.1, read as the reverse complement.
GAATTTGATCGGCATCTATTTTCGCCAATGCTCCAATAGGTGCAGTACAACCTCCTTCTAACTCTCTTAAAAACTCACGTTCTATATGAACGCAAATTTGTGAGGCCTCATTATTAAGACTTGCCAAAGCCTCTCTACAAAAAGTATCTTCTTCTTTTGCAACAACCAGCATAGCACCTTGAGCAGGAGCTGGAATCATCCAATCTAAATCAATATAATTCTCTGGCTTTAGGTTAATTCGTTCTAAACCTGCAGCTGCAAATATAGCACCTTGCCAATCATTATCGGTTAGCTTTTGCATTCTTGTGTTTACATTACCGCGTAAATCTACAACTGTATGCGATGGATATTTATGTAACCACTGAGCTTTTCTACGTAAACTTCCTGTAGCGATCACTCCCTCTGTCTCTAAAAAATCTAATCCCTTATGTACTAAAATATCTTTAACATCTGCTCTTTTCAAAACCGCAGCCTCCACAATTCCACTTGGTAAAGCCGTGGGTACATCTTTCATAGAGTGAACCGCAATATCTATATCGCCATTTAACATGGCAACATCCAGTGTTTTCGTAAAAATGCCAGTTATTCCTAATTCGTATAGAGGTTTATCAAGAACAAGATCTCCTGTAGATTTTACGGGGACCAAATTCGTGTCGTATCCTAAATCATTTAATTGTTTTTGTACAGTATTGGCCTGCCAAAGTGCTAATTCACTATCTCTGGTACCTATACGAATTGTCTTTGTCAATGTTACTTATTTTGTAATTGAAAAACTTTCTGAATTAATTCTAAACTCTCATTTGCCGAAGTAGTATCATCTTTAAGATGATTGGCAAAATGATTGGTAATTTTCTGAATGATACGACTACTTATAATATCGGCCTGTTCCTCATCAAAATCTGCATACTTTTTTCGTTGTAAGTTAATCTCCATATCCTTCATAGTAATTAACTTATTCTTAAGCGCTTTGATTGTTGGAGCAAATTTTCTTGTCTCAAGCCAATCATTAAATTCAGTTTTTACTTCTTCTATGATTGCTTCGGCCTGTGGTACATACTGCTTTCTTTTCTGTAAAGTATCATCTGTCATTTTGGACAAGTGATCCAAATGAACCAATGTTACATTAGGCAATTCTGTAACGTTTGTTGCTACATTTTTAGGAATCGAAAGATCCAAAATTAGCAAGGGTTTGTCAGAATGGATTAATTGTTTAGAAATAGTAGGATTCTGGGCACCTGTAGCGACAATCAAAATGTCTGTATTCTTAATTTCAGATTGAATATTAGCATACTCCTTTACCACAAGATTAAACTTACCGGCCACCTTTTCTGCTTTATCTTTGGTACGATTAATTAAAGTAATATGATCATTTTTGGTATGCTTAATTAAATTTTCGCAAGTATTACGACCTATTTTTCCTGTACCAAAAAGTAATATATTCTTATCAGAGATATTTTCTACGTTCTTAAGAATATATTGTACCGATGCAAATGACACCGAAGTGGCACCAGAAGATATTTCGGTTTCATTTTTGATTCGCTTACTTGCCTGGATTACAGCATTGATCAATCGTTCTAGAAAAGGGTTTGTTATTCCTACCTTTTTTGACGTTTTAAAACTCAGTTTTAATTGACTAATAATTTCAAAATCTCCTAGTATTTGACTATCCAATCCCGTACCCACTTTAAACAGATGGGCTACGGCTTTACTGTTTTTATGAACGTAGGCAACTTTTTCAAACTCTTCTACAGTACCATGTGTGTGTTCACATAACAACTTGATTAACTGAAATGGGTGTTGGGCAAAACCATGCAACTCTGTTCTGTTACAAGTTGATGTAACCAATAACGCTTCTATACCTTCAGTTTTTGCCTGTTGCAATATGCTTTCTTTGGCATGATCACTAACACTAAAGCGTCCTCTAATCTCTGCGTCAGCTTTTTTATAGCTAAGTCCTATGGTATAAAAATTTGTTCCTTTCGCTCTTAAATGGGGCTCCATGCAGTTATGATCTATTTTCCTTGGGACAAAAATATTTTAGATAGTTTTAAAAAAATAACGCTAGAAGAGTTTTTAGTATCGAAAAACGTTATTTGCGGCATTATTTTATCATAAATCCTTAAAAAGGGCTATTTTTGTATTGCTACGGGTTGTTCTTGCAACGACAGTTTAGACTTATTCTAAATAACTAATAGATTGTATTATGGAAATTGAATTGAAAAACAACGCTCCAGGAATTCTAGAAGAAACTCAAATTGAAACCGGTTTTCACATTCTTAAATTTCAAAATGAAACAAATGAAAATCAATGCGTTGTGCGCGATATTGATAGTAGTTATATTCAATTTCATTTTTGTATAAAAGGTGCTGTAACCTTTAACTTTAATAACGGAAGTTATTCGATTAACCTTTCTGAAGAAAACTCGTTACTATTATACAACCCACAACGAGATTTACCGATGAATCTCGAAATGCAAACAGATGCCTGGCTTATCACGGTTCTCATATCTATAAAAAAATTTCATGCTTTGTTTTCTAAAGAAGCAGATTATATACCTTTTCTAGGTGAAGGCAATAGAGATAAAAAATATTATACAGATGCAGACATATCCCCATCTATGGCAGTTGTTCTAAATCAAATCATGAGTTATAGCCTACATCCTTCTGTAAAATTGTTATACCTTAAGGCTAAATGCTATGAATTACTAAGCTTGTACTTTAACAGGCCAGAAGATGCTAACATAGAACAATGTCCATTTTTGGTAGATGAAGAAAATGTTCTAAAAATAAGAAAAGCCAAAGAAATAATCATCGCCAGAATGTCAGAACCACCTACATTACAGGAATTATCCAAAGAAATAGGGTTACCTTTAAAAAAACTCAAAGACGGATTTAAGCAAATCTATGGTGAACCTGTATTTGCTTTTTTATTCGATTACAAAATGGAAGTCGCTAGGCAACTACTTGCATCTGGTGGACATAATGTAAATGAAGTAGGATTAAAGGTAGGGTATAGTACTGCAAGCCATTTTATTGCAGCATTTAAAAAGAAATTCGGTACTACTCCAAAAAAGTACGTAACAGGTTTATCATAACCTATGTAATTATTCGTTTCTGGGGATTCCAACTCCTTTTTGTAAGGATACAATAGAATCATACATTCCTTTATCTTCCTCGGTGGCGTCACCAATAATCGATACAAATTCGAATTGCTCTAATAACTCAATTACAAAAGGTAATTTCTCTTTTTCGACATCTAAAATTATTCGTTTCATGTGTTTTTAAATTAATATATAGTATCATCACATGTAACCTTAAGCTCATGAAAGAAAGATCATAAAAAAATATTTTTTACAATCGCCATAACCAAGCCGGGTTCATCGTTGCTTTTAATTGTCTACAAAATACTAAAATAAAACTATTTCGCATTTTAGTTTATCATTATTTAACGTATTTTAACCCTGATATTACCATATGAGAATACACTTTTACTTTGGTTGATTTTGAACTAATCGTCTCTTGCACTTATTAAATTTTAGCAGAATACCTTTCTGTAAAAGCAAAAAATACTGTTGTTTACATATCTTAAGCCTTATACTATACCGTTTCAGTTTAAAGCATATCATGCGCTCATCAATACCATCATCAAAAAGTCTTATCGTTTTTAAGCTCATAACATTTGATAGTTTGTATTTTTGCGCTACAAAAATACAAACCATGAGTAAAGGAGTTCTTCTTGTTAATTTAGGATCACCAGACAGCACCGATCCAAAAGATGTAAAAAAATATCTTGGTGAATTTTTAATGGACCCTCGAGTGATCGATGTTCCTTTATGGGCTCGTACATTAATCGTTAAAGGAATTATTCTAAATACAAGACCAAAAAAATCTGCCGCTGCCTATCAAAAAATCTGGTGGAAAGAAGGATCGCCTCTTATCGTATTATCAGAACGCTTACAAAAAAAAGTTTCAGATCGTACGGCTATCCCTATCGGACTTGCAATGCGATATGGATCTATGAGCATAAAAAAAGGATTACAGGAGTTGCATGATCAAGGAGTGAGAGAAGTAATGATTGTCCCTCTTTATCCTCAGTTTGCAATGGCGACTACAGAAACCATTTTGGTATTAGCAGAAGAATTGAGAGCAGCTCACTTTCCTGAAATGAAACTAACAAATGTACCCGCATTTTATAAAGATACAAGGTACATTGATATCTTATCTCAAAGTATTGACGAAAAGTTAGAAAGTTTGGATTATGAACATCTTTTGTTTTCGTATCATGGTGTACCCGAACGACATATTAGAAAAAGTGATGTTACTCAATCACATTGTAAGATAGATGGTAGTTGTTGCAATACACCATCTTCTGCGCATGAATTCTGCTATCGTCATCAGTGCTATACAACCACCAAAATGGTTGCAGAAAAACTAAGTTTACCAGAAGGAACCTATTCAACTTCATTTCAATCACGATTAGGATTTGATCCTTGGTTACAACCCTATACCGATCGTACTATAGAACGAATGGGAAAAGAAGGAATCAAGAAAATGGCTATTGTTACTCCTGCTTTTGTTGCTGATTGTTTAGAAACGCTGGAAGAAATCGCTATGGAAGGAGAAGAAATTTTTCATGAAGTTGGCGGAAAAGAGTTTACTACCATTCCTTGTCTAAATGATCGTGATGATTGGGCTGATCTTATTGCCAATTGGGTAAATAAGTGGGCACCTGTTAAAACGCAATCAGTATAATGGCCAAAGTAACCTCTGAAGCACTTGGTACAGAAACAATAGGAAAACTACTTATTAAGCAAGCGGTTCCTGCTTCTATAGGAATATTGGTGATGTCACTTAATGTCCTCATCGATTCTATTTTTGTTGGTAATTGGATCGGCCCTATTGCCATTGCTGCTATTAATGTAGTATTACCTGTGTCTTTTTTTATTGCAGCATTAGGAATGGCAATTGGTATTGGAGGCTCTAGCATTATATCGAGAGCATTAGGGGCTGGTAATAAAGAAAAGGCATTACAAACTTTTGGAAACCAAATCATCTTAACCCTACTATGCACAGTTTCATTAGTAATTTTGGGGCTTCTATTTGTAGATACTATTATCCCAAGGTTTGGAGGAAAAGGAGGCATTTTCGATCCCGCTAAAATATATTATATTATCGTTTTGTACGGGGTCCCCATCCTTGGTTTTGCCATGATGGGAAATACAGTAATACGAGCAGAAGGAAAGCCAAAATTTGCAATGACGGCCATGATCATACCAACGGTTGGAAACTTGCTAATGGATTATGTTTTCATTAAACTATTAGACATGGGCATGCATGGTGCTGCATGGGCAACTACGGGATCTTATCTGGCATGTTTTTTATACATTGCATGGTTCTTTTCTTCTAAAAACTCTGAACTAAAAGTAAGATTTAGACATTTCGTACTGCAAAAAAAAATAGTTTCAGAAATTGCCTCACTTGGTGGGGTTACATTGGCCAGACAAGCGGTTGTTAGTATTACTTATTTATTGATGAATAATATTTTATTCGATCTGGGACAAGAAGGTTTGGTAGCTGTATACGCAATCATAGGACGTATGCTTATGTTTGCATTGTTTCCTGTTTTTGGTGTTACGCAAGGATTTTTACCCATTGCTGGTTACAACTATGGTGCAAAACACTATACCAGAGTTCGAGAATCTATCAATACGGCCATCAAATATGCTGCTTTGGTAGCCACTCTTGTGTTTGTAGGTTTAATGATTTTTCCCTCAGAAATCTCTGCATTGTTTCTAAGTGACAACCCTAATCTTACTGCAAAAGAATTGGCATTAAACCAATTTGTACTTTCTCATACAGCAACACCAATGCGTTTGGTATTTGCAGCCACACCAATAATTGCGCTTCAGTTAATAGGGGGTGCTTATTTTCAGGCCGTTGGAAAAGCAATCCCTGCATTGCTTCTCACTTTGTCACGCCAGGGATTCTTTTTTATTCCTTTAATTTTGGTTTTACCAAAATTTATGGGAGAATTAGGGGTTTGGATCTCATTTCCTATTGCCGATGTATTAGCTACTATTGTTACCGGGTATTTTCTTAATAGAGAAATCAGAACAAAGCTTTTAACGGCAAAGACCAGTTGACACCTTATACCAAATAAACCATAAAATGCGACATAAGATGTGACGTTGCTTTATGGTTTTTTAGTCTTAGAATCTCATTATATTACTTATTACATTTTTTCTTTTCGTTTTTATATCAAAACGTTCCTCTAACGCTTCTTTAATGCGCTCCAGGCCTTCTAAAATATATTGCTTACGTTCTCCTATTCCAATTCTAAAATGATAATCCATCCCGTAACAATCGCCTGCCAGAATAAAAACACTTTTTTCTGTTCGCAACCATTCTGCTAATTTGGTAGAGTTAATATCTAGATTGTATTTTACAAATAACATCCCACCTCCTTTGGGAGCGACATACTCGAATAAATCCCCATATTGATCTAACCATTCTTTTACTGCCACCAGGTTTTCATTCAACATGGTCCTATTTCTTCTCAATATCTGTTGTCGTCTTTCTGGTCGTAATGCAATTTCTGCAATATGATGACTCATAACCCCTGCCGTTATAGAAGTATAATCATGATATGCCCAGGTATCTGCAATAACATCTTCTGGTCCAACCAACCAACCAAGACGCAATCCGGGTAAAGCATATGCTTTGGATAACCCCCCATTTACCATTACTTTATCATATACCCCTACAAAACTATCGATGGTTTGACCATTTAGTTCTGCCCCCATATAGACCTCATCACAATAAATCCAAGCATCAACGCTCTTTGCTATATCAACAATTTCTAACATTTCATCACCACTAAGTGTATACCCCGTTGGGTTGTTAGGGTTGCAAAGTGCTATCATCTTGGTTTTTGATGTCACCAAAGACCTTAGCTCTTCTAAATCAGGTCTCCAATGGTCATCTTCTTTAAGGTGAAATGCTTTTGCAATACAACCCATTTCTTTTGCAATCCCCCATATTTGCATATAGTTTGGAACCATCATCACTACTTCATCTCCTTTTTCTAATAAGGTATGACAAGCAATAAAATTAGCCTCAGAAGAACCATTGGTTACCAGTATATTCTCCTCATCTGCTCCACTATAAAGTGCGCTTATTCTTTTACGAAGTGGTATAGAACCATTTGTTTGTCCATATCCTAATACCAAATTTGTTAAGTCTTTTATTTCATCATTGGTCAACAATTCTTGTAAGGTATAAGGATGAAAACCACTTTCTGTTAAATTATAATCTACAGTATTTTCGAATAATGACTGTACTCGCTCTAGCTCAAAAATTGGAATATTCATACTTCATCTTTTTTAATTATTCATATATTTTTTATACACTGCTTTTGCAATCATAATATCTTGTACCGCAACACCTGTTAAATCGGCAACGGTGATCTGTGTATCGTTTTTACGTTGTAAAGAGGGAGTCTGGATCGCTATTCCCAACTCGACGACATTGGCTTGTGTTATAAAACCATCTTTTAACGCTCTAAATACCTCTCCTCTTGTTTTACTTTGACTAATACTATCTACCACCACAATATCTGCTTTCTGTAGCAATGCACTTTCTAGCTCTTGTTTGTTTTCTGTATCAGCACCTACCGCAGTAATATGTGTACCTTCCAAAATATCTTCTTCTTTAAGCAAAGGAATTTCTGATGGGGTTGTGGTTACAATCAAGTTACAATTTTGTGCAACCTGGGTAGTAGATGACGCTATTTTTATTTCACACTCCCCTAATTGATTTTTAAATTTTTTCGTATTCTCAGCATCTCTTCCCCATACCCAAACCGAAATATTCGGATAAAATCTCTGAAGATATTGTAATTGCAATTTTGCCTGAATACCGGTACCTATAATGCCAATTCCTTTTATTTTTTTGGGAGCAAAATATTGTGAGACCATGGCACCTGCTGCCGCAGTACGAATATCTGTAAGTAATCCTTCATCTAACAATATCCCTCTAGGCTCACCTGTTTTTTGACTAAAAAGAAGCATCATTCCCTGGCTAGTCGAAATCCCAAACTTAACATTACCATAGAAACCAGAAGCCACCTTAATCACAAAATAATCATCCTCTTTTATGTATCCATATTTGATATGGGTTTCTCCTTTAGGGTTATTAAAAAGTAATTCTCCTACTGGCGGAACCATCGTATTCTGGTTACTATATTGTACAAAACCCTCTTTCATTGCTGCAACAACATCGATATCCTTAACAATAGATTTGATTTCCTTTTGATTAATAATTGTGGTCATACTCTATTAATATTTCGGTTAGTAATGTTGTGTTTATTTTTTTTCCGGTAAGTACCAAAACCACATTTTTTCCTTGGTACTTTTTATGCTCGAACAGCGCTGCAACCGGAAGTGCTGATGCAGGCTCTATTAATGTATGGTGGTTATTGACTATAAATGCTATTGCCTTTTTGATGGTGTTTTCTTGTATAAGTTCGAAACTAGAGAGGTGTTTTTTACATATATCAAAGGTGATGGCCTTGTCTTCGATTCCTCCTGCCGTAGCATCAGAAATAGTATTTTGTATACTTGGTTTCACTATTCTATTATTCTGCACAGATTCATACATCTCTGCTGCATTTTTAGGCTGGCATCCAACAACTTCTGTTTCAAACTCCTTAAAATATGAAGCTATGCCTGCAACAAGTCCACCCCCACCAACAGGTGTAAGCACAACATCTACATTTGGTAACTGTTTCTTTATTTCTAAACCTATGGTCCCCTGCCCTTTAATAATTTCTAAATCATTATAAGGATGAATCATAATTCCTTGTATTTCTTTGGCATACGCAACCGCTTTTTGTTCGGCTTCCATGCTATTTTTTCCATAAAAATGGATTGTCAAATCATATGACTGTAACGCTTTTACTTTTACCTTACTGGTTGTATGCGGAAGGAATAAAACGCCTCTAAAACCAAAAACCTTTGAAGCATATCCAAAAGCCGCTGCGTGATTTCCTGTTGAAGCGGCAACAAACGTCTTTTCGAAGTCTTCTTTGTCAACACTATATAACTTACTTAATAATCCCCGTATTTTAAAAGAACCTGTATGCTGTAAATGCTCCATTTTTAGATATACATTCGCTCCTGATATAGCACTCAATGCTGATGAATAAATCAGTGGTGTCTCATAAATATCATTTTTAATAAGTTGATACGTATTTGTTATATCAGACATTGAAATCATTCCCCTACTTTTTTCTTTAACTCAATTTATCCATAAAAAAACCTCCGTACACCAAAATCCTATTTAAATGGATAAGGTATACGGAGGTTTCCGCAAAAAATTCACTTATTCTCCCAGTTTCTTCCTTATGACAGAGAATAGGTGTGTAGCAACCGCTACATAATTTCTTCTATAACAAATATAGAAAAAATATTACAATACTTCATTGATAAACAATATGCTACTTTCAAAAATATACTTATCAGGATTATTATTTATTAGTCAAAACAAATTGAAGTTGCTTAAAAAAGCAACTTATATAATCAGAACACATTCGAGATTTTCAGTTATCTTCGCCCAAGAATCAAAACGTTCTTTCTTCTATCATTGATTTATTATTTATATGAGCGAATATTACAATTACATAAAGTCATTACACCTCATCTTTGTTATTACCTGGTTTGCAGGGTTATTTTATATCCCCAGATTATTTGTTTATCAAATAGAAGCTTCTCAAAAACCACTCCCTGATAAAGAAATATTAGGTAAGCAACTTAAATTAATGGCCAAAAGACTTTGGTTTATTATTACCTGGCCATCGGCCATACTAGCTACCTTATTTGCTTTATGGTTGTTGATCATTGTCCCAGAATGGTTACAAGAACCCTGGATGCATGTTAAACTTGGTTTTGTAGTATTGTTATTTGCATATCACTTAAAATGCCATCATATTTACAATCAACTTCAGAATGATATAATTAAATGGTCTTCTGGTAAAATGCGTATCTGGAACGAAGGTTCTACAATAATTTTGTTCTCAGTTATTTTCCTTGTAATACTAAAAGATGCAGTAAATTGGGTATTTGGCGTTATTGGTATCATATCTCTATCAGTGCTACTAATGTTAGGAATCAGACTATACAAAAAGATAAGAGATAAAAACCCAGAAGCCTAAACGACCTAAACATTTACCTTGTATTATCCTGTAAATTATCCTTACTGCTCTTACCTCACTACTTTTCATTATCTTCGTGTAATTTTTAGTACAATTCTATGATCAAATCGATGACGGGCTTTGGGAAATCTATCCTTCAGTTACCCACAAAAAAAATAACTATTGAAGTAAAATCACTTAATAGTAAAAACCTAGATCTCAATGCCAGAATCCCTTCTCAATATAGAGAGAAGGAGCTTGAAATGCGAAACACTATAGCCAAAAAACTAGCACGAGGTAAGGTAGATTTTGGGCTTTATGTAGAAATAACAGCAGAAGAGACGTCGAACAAAGTGAATGAAGGAGTTGTAAAAGAATATATGAAGCAACTCTCTGTTATACACCCCGGAGATGCTACAGAACTTTTAAAAATGGCTATTCGCATGCCTGATGCATTAAAAACAGAACGAGAAGAAATTGATGAAAAAGAGTTTAATGCGATCAAGGAAGCTTTAGATAAAGCATTATCTGAGATTGAAAGTTATCGTGTTGATGAAGGAAAAGCTCTAGAAAAAGATTTTAATATTCGTATCAAAAATATAAGTGCTTTACTTGACAAGGTGATGGAAATGGATCCTGAACGTATGGAAGGTGTTAGAGAGCGACTGAATAAAGCTATTGCCGAACTAAAAGAAGAAGTCGATCAAAATCGTTTTGAACAAGAATTAATCTATTACTTGGAAAAATTCGATATTACAGAAGAAAAAGTGCGATTATCAAATCATCTCGAATATTTTGCAACTACTTTGGACTCTGCAGATTCTAACGGTAAAAAATTAGGTTTTATCACACAAGAGTTGGGTCGCGAAATTAACACTATTGGTAGTAAATCTAATTATGCTCCCATGCAGCAGTTGGTGGTGCAGATGAAAGATGAACTCGAAAAAATCAAAGAACAATTACTAAACGTATTATAGCTAAATGAACCAAGGTAAACTTATTGTGCTTTCTGCTCCTTCAGGAAGCGGAAAAACTACTTTAGTTAAATATTTACTGAATCAAGAAGAACTTAATCTTGGCTTTTCTATTTCTGCTGCATCGCGCGAACCACGAGGAGGAGAAATTCATGGAAAAGATTATTATTTTTTATCCTTAAGAGATTTTAAAGATAAAATTAAAGCCGACGAATTTCTAGAGTGGGAAGAGGTATATCGTGATAACTTTTATGGTACTCTAAAAACCGAGGTACAACGCTTATGGGATCAGGGAAAACATGTAATATTTGATATTGACGTAGTAGGTGGGTTAGATATTAAAAGAATTTATCCCGATAGAACGCTTGCGGTTTTTATCAAACCTCCTAGTATAGAAGAATTAAAAATTCGTTTAAAAAAGCGTAAAACAGAATCTGAAGATAAAATCAATATGAGGGTCTCTAAAGCATCTACAGAAATGGCCACGGCACCTCAGTTTGATGCCATTGTCACTAACGATAATCTGGAAAATGCAAAAAGCGAAGTACTGCAACTAGTGAAAAAATTTCTTTCTAAATAAGCTTTCTAGATACTAGATGGTAACGTATCTAAAAGAAAAAGATTCTTTCTGATGAAAAAAATTGGACTCTACTTTGGCACTTTTAACCCAATACATATTGGGCATCTTGCTATTGCAAATCATATGGCAGAATATTCTGATCTGGACGAATTATGGATGGTAGTTACTCCTCATAACCCCCATAAAAAAAAGAGTTCCTTATTAGATAATCATCATCGCTATGAAATGGTGTATCGAGCTACACAATATTACCCCAAGTTGCATCCTAGCGATATAGAGTTTAAATTACCACAACCAAACTATACGGTAAATACATTGATTTATTTACAAGAAAAATATCCTGAAGATGAATTTCATTTGATCATGGGCGAGGATAATTTAAAAAGCTTTCATAAATGGAAAAATTATGAGGTGATCTTAGAAAAACATCACATTTATGTATATCCTCGTATTGCAGAAGGTGTGGTAGAAAATCAATTTACCGATCACCCAAAAATCCATAGAATAGATGCTCCCATAATGGAGATTTCTTCGACTTTTATCAGGAAGGCTATCCCCTTAGATAAAAATATTAGGCCATTATTGCCAGAACCCGTTTGGGAGTATATTGATGAAATGAATTTTTACAAATAAAGGATTGATGCTTTATTTAAAACATTTGTTTCAATATTTTCTACATCAAAAATCATTCACTATCAGAGTATATTAAGTCAGATGGACATATTGCAAATTCTTTTTTGAAACATTTGGAAAAGTAGGAAGGACTCGAAAAACCTGTTTGAAAAGCTATTTCTGCAATCGTATTTTGACCGTTCTTTATTAATTCTTTTGCTTTATTAAGTCGGATTGAAGAAATCAATTGATTAGGAGATTTGTTGGTACTTGCTTTTAATTTACGTTGTAATTGTCGTTCACTTACTCCTACCTCCCTACAAAGCATAGTAACCCCATAGTAATCATTGCTTAAATGATTATTTATACTTTTAATTACCTTATGTAAAAAAAAGTCAGGCTGTAGATTTTTTTGTACAATTACTTTATTAGTGTTTGATTGTAATCTTTTGGTTACCGTAAATAAAAGCAAAGAAGCTCCTAATTCTGTTTTAAAAATAGTCTTACTAGGTGTAAAGTCCATATCTACACCAACTAATAAGTTTTTTACCGTTTGTGTAAGTAAAATTTCATTAGTATATGATTGGCTCTTTATAAAGCTTACAAAATGATCCGTCTCATCACAAACATAATTTTTGATAGAACACTCTTTAATATCAATACCTATTGAAATTTGCGTGTTAAAGCTTTTAACAGCTTCTACAAGTTCTGCACTACAATTTACTGCTTTACTAGGCCCTTCAAAAGTAATAGCAAAGGTATTTTCAGTATCAATAATCAAGTTTCCTTTATACTTATTTGCAAATTTCTTTACCAAATTTCTCACTGTATATTGATACGCATTTACGGTTTGAAAATATCCTATCATAAAGGTATATAACTTTTTGTCATATACAGGTTTTAGTAGTATCGTTTCCGTTTCTATAAACGTTTTTATCTCCTCTAAAACTATCTTGGTATCACCAGCCCAAAATAAGTGATCATTCCCTTCAAGTTCTACGAACCTCGAATCTGGTATACGCTCTGCAATAAATCTACCTTCTTCGATCTTTACGTCTATATCATCCCTACACTGCAATAGTAATGTCGGAACTTTTATAGTCCCCAAAATATCTATAATATCTACTTGAGTGTTCATTTTGGTTAGTATCAATGCAGCTTTAGGGCTTGCCCCAGAACGAAAATAGCTAGCCAACCATTCCATAAATGCTTTATCTTGTGCTTTAGAAGGTGCTAAAGATTCTAAGTTCATAGCACCACTTCCCCAATTATTTGAGATCATATCATATACTTCCTGACGCTCTTCATCTGTAGGTGCCCAAGGATACTCTTCTGAATATATACGTCTTGCAAAAATCCCAAAGGCAATCAAAGCGATTACACGATCTGGATAGGTTGCACTAAATAATACAGAAACACTACCCCCTTCAGAATGACCAAATAGGATAGCTTTTTCTGATCCTGCTGCATCCATAACAGCAGTAATATCTTCCATACGTTCTTCTAATGTAGCAAATTCTACCACTCTATCCGAAAGACCCGTACCTCTTTTATCAAAAAGAATCACTCTTGCGAATTTGCCAAGTTCTTCAAAGAAATTAACCAATTCTGGGCAAAACCACATCAAGTCAATATTAGAAACCCACCCAGGAATATATACCAAATCAATAGACCCCTCGCCAAATACCTGATACGCTATATTGACACCTCCACTACTTGTATACATTGTTTTTGGCTTTATCATGTCGTTTGTTCTAAGAGTATTATAAAAAGTTAAAATTTACTTTTATAAAACTATAAAATAATAAGAAAAAACCATAAAAACAATATGTATATTATATGTTCGCAACCATAAATAACATTACAATTTAGTCATAGAAAACTACTACAAACTTGTGATAATAAAAAAGGGCTAAGTTCTAAAAAGGATATGATTTAGCGCTATATTTTTAAATTCGTTCCATACTGTATTGGAAGCAAAAGCAATAGTAGCCACTGTAGCCATTCTATTTGTATCATTTTTGATTTTTTC
>NZ_JBFMKP010000042.1:0-41632 GCF_040786235.1 Aquimarina discodermiae | reverse complement strand
GGATTGCGTGTGCCTTTTTAAAACACATCTTTTAATCCTAAAATTGAAAAAAATCAACAAAAACCATAATGGATGAAAAAGAAAATCGCCTAAAAATAACTTTTTAGACGACCTCTTTTATTTTTATACATATTGCAGAGCTTAATTCTCTCTGGCTTGCTCATAAATAGCTTTGCTATACTGCACGAATTACAAAATAATTCTTTTTACCACGCTGCAATAAAACAAATTGATTGTTGATTAAATCTTCTTTTGATATCGAATAACTATCTGTAACCTTTTCTTTATTTACTGCAATAGAGTTCTCTTTCAAAGCTCTTCTAGCTTCTCCATTAGATTTAAGAAAACCTGTTTGCTCTGCCAAGGCACCAATAATGTCCAACCCATTACCTATTGTCTCTTTAGAAACTTCGGCTTGTGGTACACCCTCAAAAACATCTAAAAAAGTAGCTTCGTCCAAATCCTTAAGATCAGCAGATGTTGATTTTCCAAAAAGTATTGCCGAAGCCTTAATGGCATTCTCCAGATCTTCTTTAGAATGAACAATCACCGTCACTTCGTCTGCTAGTCTTTTCTGTAAAATCCTTTGATGTGGAGCTTCTTTATGTGCTTCGACCAAACTTTTTATTTCATCCTCTGTTAGAAAAGTAAAAATCTTAATATACTTTTCTGCATCCTCATCACTAGTATTTAACCAATATTGATAAAACTTATAAGGTGATGTTCTATTAGCATCTAACCAAACATTACCTCCTTCAGATTTACCAAATTTAGAACCGTCTGATTTTGTAATCAGAGGGCAAGTAAGTGCATATCCTTTTCCACCAGCAATTCTCCTGATTAACTCTGTTCCTGTAGTAATATTACCCCATTGATCACTTCCTCCCATTTGTAAAGTACAATCATTGGCTCTATATAAGTGCAAAAAGTCATATCCCTGTACCAATTGATAAGTAAACTCTGTAAAAGACATTCCTTCTGATGATTCTGAAGAAATCCTATTCTTTACAGAATCCTTCGCCATCATATAATTTACTGTAATATGTTTTCCTACATCTCTGATAAATTCTAAGAAAGAAAACTCTTTCATCCAATCATAATTATTCACCAAAACAGCGGCATTAGCAGCATCACTTTCAAAATCAAGAAATCTGCTTAACTGTGATTTTATAGCTTCTTGATTATGACGAAGTGTATCTTCATCTAGCAAATTACGCTCTGCTGATTTACCAGAAGGATCACCAATCATACCTGTAGCTCCTCCTACTAATGCAAAAGGCTTATGACCCGCTCTTTGATAATGCGCTAATAACATAATAGGAACCAAGTTACCGATATGTAATGAGTCTGCTGTTGGATCAAACCCAACATAAGCCGATCTCATTTGTTCTAATAAGTATTCTTCGGTCCCGGGCATTGCATCATGCAACATCCCTCTCCAACGCAATTCTTCTATAAAATTTTTGGTCATGGTACTAGTATTCGATTAAGAGCGACAAAGATAAAAATATGGTCAAAAATGAACTATCATTCTAAAAGAAATCCTATAACATTAATAAAAAACACAAATTTGATATTTTTTAACATTATAAAAACAACTTTTTATAAGCTGTTTAATCTGTTATGATTAGTACATTCCCTTCTCTACGTATATTATAGAATCTTAATCCATATTGCCCTCCTCCTTTAGTAGGTTGACCTGTTAAAATATCGTATTCATTATCGCAACCGTCACAGTTACAGCTTGCGATAAACCCTTCAACAGACAATCTCGAACAAGCACTAGGAGTAAGGTTCGGATCACTCAATTCGAAAGCAATATATTGTGTATCATTTGCATTAAAAATACCTATACCTCTTATACTTCCATTATCCGATGTATCCTCTACGAAACCCGAAGGAAATTTTAAAGGATTAAACTGAGGAAGGTTAAGGTTTATTTGATAACTACCTATTGCCGAAGGTGGAAGAAAAGGATTTTGATCTCGATTGTCATCATCATTCTTACAAGAGATCATCAAGAGTGTTACCATCAAAAATACAATCTTATTCATCTATTTTATTATTTTGAAATACGTTTACTATCTGGCCTAATTATATGAATAAATAAAAGACTTAAATAGCAATGGCAAATTACGTAAAATTGCGGTCTTCCGTAATTTTTTTGTTATCTTTGAATAACGAATCCCATTCTTATGGGATTTTTTGTATTTATATAAACGATGAAGTTATGAGCAAAGTATCTTATTATTCTGCAGAGGGGCTAAAAAAGTTAAGAGACGAACTAGATCAACTTAAAGACATAGAACGTCCTAAAGCTTCTCAAGCAATAGCAGAGGCACGTGATAAAGGGGATTTAAGTGAAAATGCCGAATATGATGCCGCAAAAGAAGCACAGGGGTTGTTGGAGATGAGAATTTCTAAACTCGAAGAGACTCTTTCCAATGCACGATTGATAGATGAATCTCAATTAGATACATCTAAAGCACTTATACATTCTACTGTAAAGATCAAAAATCAAACTAATGGTGCAGAGATGACCTATAAATTGGTAGCACAAAGTGAAGCCGATCTTAAAACGGGAAAAATATCTGTAGATTCGCCCATAGGCAAAGGCCTTTTAGGAAAAAGTATCGGTGAAATAGCAGAAATACAAGTTCCTAATGGTATTATGAAATTTGATGTTGTAGATATTACCAGAGAATAGTCACTACAAAACGTATAAAAAAAAGCCTTTTTTAATTTTTAAAAAAGGCTTTTTTTATTGATGTGTTTCACCCCAAAATAAGTTGAAAGCTACCATTTTTGTAACACATAGTTTTGTATAATGTTATATTACTATAGATCATCAACCCAAATATTTTTATCACTATATTAATAGATAGTATGAGTAACAAAACATCTGAGACTAAAAGTCGGTTTAACAAAAATTGGAAATGGTTACTACTTCTATTTAGTTTTATGCTAATCGCTATAGTTTCTATTTTGCCGTCTAACTTAGGCAATCAGATAGTTCAAATCACCCAGACCTATGGAGATACCGAGCTTTATGAGCATCCTTTTGAAATGGCGCAAAATGACAAAAGGGTAATTGATGTATTAGGTCAATTAAAGCCTATTGATAAACTAGCTATTTTAGAAGGTGAGGTTCATTATTCAAATAATTATAAATCTGTTGATTTATCTTTTAGAATAAAAGGAGGAAAAAGAAACGCTAGATTAGATATTTCTGCAGATCGGATAAACGGGAAATGGAATTATAAAAAAGTAAATGTTCGAATAAAAAAACCTGTTGAAGAGAAACAAATTATTGAAATTATTGAACCATCAAAGTAGAAACCTATATAATATTTTTTTGTGTAGAAAAGGCTTTTTTTATACATTAGGTACCTTATCAACCAATATATTTATGTTTGATAAAAAGTAACCATTTACTATAGCTAAATGGATATAAAATGACATAAAAGATTTTGATGATAAAAAGCAAAGTTCAACGCAAAAATTTGAGGCATAGTAGTAGCTATGGGGATGATTTTTAAGGATGAAATTTAGTTTTTTGCACAAAAGATTCATGTTATTTTATGTTGATTTAGCTATATATACCCAAACCTAGTGTATGTCTTCACAATATAGACTTGATCGTGCTTATAAAAATGCCAAAATCATCCCGTTTGATGATCATTCTAAATTCGTGCTCTTTAGCGATTGTCATCGCGGAGATAATAGTTTTGCAGATGAATTTGCTAATAATAGAAATATTTATTTTCACGCGTTAAAACATTATTACGATCAAGGGTTTACCTATTGCGAGCTGGGAGATGGAGATGAACTTTGGGAAAATCGTAGTTTCCAGATGATTTTTAGAGCTCATAAAAATGTCTATGAATTACTTTCAAAATTTTATGTAGAAAACAGACTCGAAATGATTTGGGGAAATCATGATATGGTGTATAGAAAGCCTAAGTATGTAGAAAAACACTTAAGCACTTATTTTGATCATAAAACTGACAAGGATATTCCCCTTTTTCCTGGTATAGCCTATGAAGAAGCTATTATTTTACAACATAAAAAAACAAAACAAGAAATTTTTATGTTACACGGTCATCAGGCTGATTTTATGAATTATACTGCCTGGAAAATTAATCGTTTTTTGGTTCGTGTATTATGGAAACCCTTACAGGTCATTGGGATATCTGACCCAACAAGTCCCGCAAAAAACTATAGAGAAACTATACGTGTAGAACGAAGGATTAAAAAATGGATTGCTTCTAAAAATAACCTATTTACAATCATCGGTCATACTCATCGTCCAAGGTTTCCTGAAGCGGGAGAGTTAGCATTATTTAATGATGGAAGCTGTGTACACCCCAGATCAATTACTGGTATAGAAATCGAAAACGGGACTATTACTTTAATAAAATGGCAAATTTCTACAGCAGAAAACGGTATTCTTAAGATTATTAGGGTACCCCTAGAAGGACCCCAAAAACTTATAGAATTTATTACAAAATAATATATTAAGAAATATTAACTACCTCTTCTATCTGAGGAGCATATTTTTTGATAGTCATCTCTACTCCAGATTTAAGAGTCATTTGATTTACACTACAACCTACGCACGCTCCTTCTAACTGAACCTTTACTTTTTTATCATCTTCAATAGAAACCAAAGAAATATTTCCACCATCACTTTCTAAAAAAGGTCTAATCTCTTCTAACGCCTTTTCTACATTAATTCTTAATTCTTCAGAAGTCATTTTCTATTTTTTTACGGCAGAACATCCCGCCATTGTTGTTATTTTTATTGCTTCAGTCGGAGGTAGATCATCATTTCTACGTACTACTTCCTGCACTACATTTCTGGTCAATGCCTCGAATGCTTTTTCTATAGGAGTTGCCACCTGTAAAGCAGCAGGTCTTCCTACATCTCCCGCTTCTCGTATACTTTGTACTAAAGGAATTTCTCCCAAAAACGGAATTTCTAAATCTTCTGCCAGATGTTTAGCTCCTTCTTTACCAAAGATATAATATTTATTGTTAGGAAGTTCTTCTGGAGTAAAATAAGCCATATTTTCTATAACTCCCAAAACCGGTACATTAATACTCTCTTGCTGAAACATCGCTACCCCTTTACGTGCATCTGCCAAAGCTACATTTTGCGGCGTACTTACCACTACCGCTCCTGTAATAGGTAAGGATTGCATAATCGATAAATGAATATCTCCTGTTCCTGGTGGTAAATCAATCAACATAAAATCAAGTTCTCCCCACGCCGCATCAAAAATCATTTGGTTTAATGCCTTTGCTGCCATAGGTCCTCGCCAAACGACTGCTTGATTGGGTTGCGTAAAAAATCCTATTGATAAGATTTTAACTCCATAATTTTCTATGGGTTTCATTTTGGATTTACCTCCTTCATTAACCGAAAGTGGTCGTTCTCGCTCTACATCAAACATAATGGGTGCCGATGGGCCGTAAATATCTGCATCTAATAAACCAACCTTAAATCCCATTTTGGCCAGTGATACTGCAAGATTAGAGGTTACGGTAGACTTACCTACTCCTCCTTTACCAGAAGCTACAGCTATAATATTTTTGATCCCAGGAATTGCCTTTCCTTTAATCTCATTTTTTTGTGTTGCTGCCGGGGCAGGAGCTTCTACCTTTATATTTACTTTTATTTTTGCCTTCTCATATACTTCGTCATGTATTGCTTTCATTACATCTACTTCGGCACGTTTACGAATATGTAGTGCTGGAGTAGTTAATACCAAATCCACAACAACTTCATCTCCAAAAGTGATTACATTCTTTACCGCACCGCTCTCTACCATATTCTTTCCTTCTCCGGCAACAGTAATTGTTTCTAAAGCTTTTAGGATTGCTGACTTCTCTAATTTCATCTATTCTTTTCTTTTTCTTATAAATCCATCTATTCGAATGAATTCTAACTGCAAAGATAAGTTGAATTGTTAAGATTATAAAACCTATAAATCGAAATACTCTATAACCATATTAGCGTTGATAATAGAATGGTATGATTTGTGTTAACACTCCCATAATTTTTAACCATACTTATGAAAAATATTTTCTTACTCCTTATATTTTCACTTTTAGTTTGTAATTCGGGGATTGGTCAGAGTACACTCGAAAAAGCAGAAAAAAGTCTCTCTAAAAAGAAAGAAAAAAATAACTCAAGAGGTGATTCAAGATCATATACTTATAGTGATTCCTCTGATTCTGAAAACAACTTTATAGCAGATACTTTTGGAGCACTTTTCCTAGATATTTTTTTAGCAGTTACTTATGGGATTATTATCGAAACCCCTTTTGAACAAGAATATACTGCTAGCCAAGCTTCATTAACGAAATATCCTTATCATTCTGGCGCCAAAGGAAACTTTTCTTATGAACATGGAGACGATACCACCATATTCAAAACCACTATTGCTGATCGATATATCGTAGAAAACGGAAAAATCTACGGAAATCAACTGATGGCTGAGTTTTGGTTTGTCAAAAGAATAAGTTTAAAAGCCAATTATCTTCAGTTATGGGAAGATAATATTCATTTTGAAAACAACTCTTTAGCTATGTATCAAGGGTTGGCTAAATACCATCGTATCAGAACCGAACGCTTTAATGCTTGGTGGGGGCTTGGCGCTACCTATGTAGATGGAGAAGTAGACGAAACAGGATTTACTTACGGATTGGGAGCAGCACTATTTTTGGCAAAACCCATAAGCATTGAAGCTGATTTTATGCAAACTTTTATCAATAATGAAACTGTCAATCAGTTTAGCACACTTATGAACTATCACATAAAAAGATATAAAGTGTCTGGAGGATATGAACATCTTAAACTTGGCATTGAAGATTTTTCTATGTTTTCGATAGGTGTAGGTGTTTCTTTTTAATCCTAATTTGTCATTTTAGGATTTTTAAAACATCCATCCCAACCTTCCTTCAAAGGAAAGAGTTTCAAGTCTCCCTTTGGAAGGGCGATTTAGAAGAATGTAGTTACTAGTCTTTGGTGCAAGCACAATATTTATTTTACAATACTTATAAATTTTTCAAAAATCAGGAAATATAAATCGTATACTTTTAAAATACATCTATTATAGAGAATAGTAAAGATACCTTATAACTCGGTCATTGGATCCCAAAACAATTTATCTAAGTTTTGGATTTGATTATCAATCACTTCTATTCCTTCGCTCTCCAAAAGTTGCTGCATCAGGTTAGTACCATCAAAATGGTGCTTGCCGGTAAGTACGCCTTTTCTATTTACAACCCTATGGGCAGGCACATCATCTCTACCATTACAAGCATTCATCGCCCAGCCTACCATACGTGCACTGCGCGCAGCACCAAGAGTTTTGGCGATAGCTCCATACGAAGTAACTCTGCCATAAGGAATGAGTCGAGCTACCTCATATACGCGTTCAAAAAAGTTGTCGTTATTTTTTACTCCCATGTGTAAACAATTCTTGCCAAGGTAATCATTACCAATACCAACATTAATACTCCCATAAAATAATTAGAATATTTGGTAATCGATGCTGTTTTCTTTTCGATTTTCAAAAAGGAATAAACATACAGGTATAAGGTCACAAATGTACCTGATCCTGCAGCTACTATAAATAGTGTTATATGATAAATACCATACTCTATTTTACCGCTCACACTCATTGCAGCTCCAATTGCACAAAAATAAGGAATGGGTAATATATTAATAGCCGATATCATCATTCCCTTAAAAAAACTGCGGGTTTCTGTATGCTTGTACACTTTAATTTTGTTATTCGAATATTTTGCCTTGATAAAAAAGTAAATTGCCATTAAGAAAAAGATAACGGCTCCTGTTCGCAACAATATATTTTTGATATACGGATTAAAAAAAATATACTTTGCCAAAAGAATGGCAATCAAAGCCTGAAGCACCACAATTACAGAAGCGCCTATAGCTACCAGAACTCCATTCTTTTTACCTCTTTCGAGGCATGTTCTGGCAACGGTCATATTTACCAATCCAGGTGGGATTACACCGATCAATGATGCAAAAAATGTGACTAAAAACAGCTTGGTAGTTTCCAAAATACGGTTATAGTTACTTAATTTTAAAACGAATGTAAGTTATAGGTTTATTTTGTTCCAGATATTGTTTTTCGTAAAAAGTTTGGATGGTTGTTACAATTTCTGGAGATCCCTCATTATGATATACATTATGATTGGCATACAACACCTCATGACCTTCTCCATGTAGCAATCCCAATGTATAACCATGCATAAATTCGCTGTCGGTTTTAAGATGCACTATCCCATCTGATTTTAGTACTTTTTTATAACTCTGTAAAAAATCATGATTGGTCAATCTATGTTTGGTTCGTTTATATTTAATTTGAGGATCGGGAAAAGTAATCCATATTTCATCTATTTCCCCTTCATCAAATATATGTTCTATCAATTCGATTTGAGTTCTTATAAAGCCGACATTAGTCATTTCGCTCTCTATGGCTGTTTTTGCTCCTCGCCAAAAACGCGCTCCTTTTATATCGATCCCTATAAAGTTTTTATCTGGATATTGGGTTGCAAGGCCTATCGTATACTCACCTTTACCACAACCTAACTCCAAAACAATAGGGTTTTGATTTTTGAAAAAATTATCTTTCCATTTTCCTTTATACCCTAATGTATTGTCAAGTACCTCCTCACGCGTTGGTTCTACCACATTATGAAAGGTTTTATTCTCATTAAATCTTTTTAATTTATTCTTACTTCCCACAGATCTTTAAATTTCTTTAGTTATATACATTATTTATACCTACATAAGGGATAGCAGCTAGCCTACCCTGTAACGCATATAGCCCAGCCACATTGATTTATCGATGTGATTACGCCAATATAACATCTATTAACAATTTGTAAACCTTTGCTTTGATTAATCTTAGCAAAAGTTTCACTTTAGATAATTTTTTGGTAAAATTAAGGAAATATATGCATAAGAAAATAGGATTACTTTTATAATTATTATCAATGGTATTGACATAATTAATTAAAAACTGGAACGTTTGAGTAAAAAGGTACTTATAGCACCTCTTAATTGGGGGTTAGGTCACGCAACACGATGTATTCCTATTATAAATGCATTAATAGAAGAAGGCTTAGAGCCTGTAATTGCTTCTGATGGTGTTGCATTATCGCTTTTAAGAAAGGAGTTTCCAAAACTACAGTCTAGAGAGCTTCCTTCTTACAATATAGAATATGCAAAAAAGGGAAGTAATTTTAAGCTAAAAATGCTACTTAACAGCCCTAAAATTGCTCATGCCATTACAGCAGAAAAAAAGGCAGTCAAAAAACTAATTAAAGAAGAGGATTTCTGTGGTATTATATCTGACAACAGAATGGGAGTACGTCACAAAAGTGTTCCTTCTGTATTTATCACCCATCAACTTACAGTATTAAGTGGCAACACTACTTCTATTAGTACCAAGCTACACAATAAATACATCAAAAAGTTTCATGTATGTTGGGTACCAGACATGGCAGATGATCCTAATTTAAGCGGAGAACTAGGTCATCCAAAAAAAGCCAACATCCCTGTTACTTATTTAGGTCCTTTAAGTAGATTTGAGTACCGTGCAATTCCAAAAAAATATGATATCATGGTACTTCTTTCTGGTCCAGAACCACAAAGAACACTTCTAGAACAAAAATTATTTAAAGAATTTGAGCAAAGTGATAAAAAAATAGTTTTTGTTCGTGGTCTTATAGAAGAGACTCAGCAAACCTATGTAAAAAACAATATCACAGTACATAATTATCTTGCGGGAAAACACCTCGAAGACACTATCAATAGTGCCAATATTATCATTTCGAGATCGGGTTATACCACTGTAATGGATCTTGCCAAGCTAAAGAAAAAAGCATTTTTCATTCCAACACCCGGACAATTTGAACAAGAGTACCTGGCCGAGCGATTAACACTCAACAAATTAGTACCTAGTTGCAATCAAAATGATTTTACACTTACAAAACTAAGAGACCTTAATGGATACAAAGGGCTAAGTAGTTTTAGCACTGATATCGACTACGGGGAACTTTTTCACTTTTTCAAGAGTAAATGAAAATTCACTTCCTACCCGATAGTCACTTTCTACATAAATGCGTTCGTGATGCGCTTCTATAATATGCTTCACGATTGCTAAGCCCAAACCAGATCCCCCTTCTCTTCTAGAGCCGCTTTTATCAACTCGATAAAAGCGCTCAAAAAGGCGTGGGATATGCGCCTGCGCAATCCCCTCTCCGTTGTCGGTCACCCTGATTATGGTTTTATTACGAATCAAATCCTCTATGCTTACCTCTGTAGTACCATCTTCTTTACCATATTTTATAGAGTTTACCACAAGATTAGACAAGACCTGCTGTATACGCTCTTTATCTGCATGTACTAGTATAGGCTCGCTATAATTCATATCAAAAGTAAGAGCGATATTCTTTTTTGCAGCTTTCATTTCATATAGATCAAAAACGCTTTGTACCAGTTCTACAATATCAAAATTTGTATAATTAAGGTTAAGATCACCAACTTCTAACTTGGTAATCATATCTAGATCATTCACTATATAAATTAAACGTTCTACTCCTTTATTAGCTCTATTTAAATACTTATCAAGAATCTCTGGATTATCCATAGCTCCATCTAATAGTGTAAGAATATACCCTTGTACTGTAAACAATGGCGTTTTAAGCTCATGAGAAACATTTCCCATAAACTCTTTTCGATAGTTTTCTCGAACCTTAAGTTTTTCTATTTCTGATTTTCTTTTTTGTGCAAACTTCTCAACCTCTTTAATAAGCGTTCTCATATCTGTAGTCACCGGGTTGCCTCCCAAGGTATCCACCTCTAGCATTTCTATATCATCATAGATCTTACGCACTCTACGATAAATGAATTTTTCTACGCGATATTGTATAATAAGAAAACATACTGCATAGCAAACCAATATAAATATGATTATGAGTATGATATCAAAAATTGATTGAGAATACAAAAAAACGCTCATTACGAGCGTTAATAATACGGTAATATATAAAGACGATAGATATGCAAACCTATACGACTTTTTAAAATTTTCTGCCATTTAAACTACAAACTTATATCCCACTCCTTTGATAGTTTTAAAACTATCATCACCTATTTTTTCTCTTAGCTTTCTAATATGTACATCAATGGTACGTCCTCCTACAATCACCTCATTACCCCAAACCTTATCCAAAATATCTTCTCGTTTAAATACTTTACCTGGTCTTGAGGCTAATAAAGATAGTAATTCAAATTCTTTTCTAGGTAGAATAATCTCACTTTTGTCCTTTATGATCTTATATTCATCTCTATTGATTACCAGATTCCCTATTTTAATTTCGCTATTGGTGCTTTCTTCTTCTTTAAGCCTTCTTAATAGCGCTTTTACCTTGCTCACCAAAACTTTGGGTCGTATTGGCTTTGTGATATAATCATCGGCACCAGCATCAAAACCAGCTACCTGGGAGTAATCTTCTCCACGAGCAGTAAGAAAAGTTATGATAATATTTTGCAAGTCAGGTAATTTTCTGATTTGCTCACAAGCTTCTATCCCGTCCATTTCTGGCATCATTACATCTAATATTACAAGATGTGGTTTTTTCTTTTTTGCGACTTTTACAGCTTCTACACCATTCTCTGCAGTAATAACATTGTACCCTTCTGCGGAAAGGTTATATCCCACAATTTCCAAAATATCTGGCTCATCGTCTACTAGTAAAATTGTAATGTCTTTTGTATTCATCTTTCTAAAGTTATATCCCGAAGGGTAAATATACTATCTAAAAACGAAGTTTTCACCATCATGACAGCATGAAACAATAAACTAACATAAAAATCTCACAACCGTAACATTAGCTTAACTTAGTGGCATTTACACACTAGTTCTGGTGATCTCTGTAAACACTTAGCAAATTCATAGTTGCCGAAATCAAATCTTTTGTTTCCATCAAAAGTCCAAAATACAAGGTTGTATTTTTAGGACTACTCTCTTCTGTTCTTGTCCTGGCGACTTGCTTATTTATTTTATCATTTACAATCGTAAACAACTCTTGCTTTTCTTTGATAACTCCATTAAGACTTCCGAACTCCCTACTATCAAAAACCTTTTTTATATGACTAAAAAACTCAGTTAAATGTTCTTCTATCTCTTTAAGATCTTTTATTTGATTAAATCGAAGTTTCTTATGATTGTTATTAACATGTTTATGACTTGCTTTAGCAATATATTCTAAAGATTGCGTAATATCTTCTAAGTATCCTAAAATAGAGATATAAAAATTACTTGCTCCTACACTGGCGTCGTCCAGATTTTTAATAAAATAAAAGATACTATCTCTTAATTCTTCTACCTCTGCCTCCAGTTTAGCAATTCCTTTTCTACTTTTCTTTAAGGCTGCCAAGTCATATTTGGCCAGGCTTTCTATAGTATTTCCATAAATCTTACTTCCTCTACTAACATAAGATTTGATATTATCTGCACTTTCTTCTATTACTCCTTGTATAGAACTACTTTCAGATTTTTTAAGACGATCCTCTGCTCTCTCTGCTTTTGCCTTGTTTCGATACTTTACAGTATTTCTCACCAATAAGAATATAGCTATCAACAGCAATACACCTACCATAACGGGCGGATTGAAACTTATCAAAAATGCGATGGTTGCCGCTGCAACAAAAGCACTTATTGCTGTAAAAAACCATCCACCAATTACATTAAGCACCCCGGCAACACGATACACAGCACTTTCACTGCCCCATGCCCTATCTGCTAATGAAGTACCCATAGCTACCATAAAAGTAACATAGGTCGTTGACAAAGGTAGTTTCATCGAAGTAGCAATAGAAATAAGGATACCTGCAACCATAAGATTTACAGCAGCCCTTACCATATCGAAAGCAGGCAAATCTTCTTTTTTTGCAAAACTATTTGTATCCACCACCTGTTGATCAAATTGTTTTTCTGCAGTATCTTTAAGAGATTTTGGAGTAATTGCTGTAAGCATTTGAGAAAAGAATATCGATCCTCTAACAATTCCTCTTGATAAAAAATTAGGATTAAATCGTTCTTCTCCATCTCCTTGACGTGATAAATCTATCGATGTCTTTACTACATTCTTTGCTTTGGTAGAAAACCACAGAGTTAACACCATCACCATACCTGCTATTAATAACAAATAAGTCGGCGTTGCAACTTTAGACGCAAGAATATCCATTGTAAAAGCATCTGCCGGTACTCCAGAAACAGACCAGGCTTCGTAAGATTGCCATGCCGCAATTGGCACACCAATAAAGTTCACAAGATCATTTCCTGCAAAAGCCAAAGCCAGAGCAAACGTACCTACAATAATGATTAACTTATATATATTAACCCTAAGCATTATAAGAACATATGAAAGTAATGACCAAAAAACCAATCCAACAACAACGATTAGCAACACATTTGTTTCTAGAAAACCTCTAAGTGTCAATGCCACTGTTCCCGCTGCAGCATCTATTTTAAACAAATCCTTTTTTGCTTTTACAAGTTCTTTTATGGTTTCGTAAGAAGAATTAAAATAAACATTGGCCCAGTCTAATAATCCTTCTGCCCCTCCTTCATACAAAATACTCACAATAGATTTTGCATAATTTGTACCTTTAATTCCTTTTATAAAAATAAAATAAAGTATTGCTGTAAGCGCAACACCACCAAATAAGGCGCCTACCCACTTTGCTTTTTTCTCAAAATTAAACGACAGTAACAATCGTGATACATATTGAACGATTGCTCCTACAGAAAAAGCCACAACTACAGATAGTAAAATACCCAAAATAATTTCTCCTGCCTTTTTGGTATTAATATAATCTCCCAAATCTGTAATAGACAACGAAGCATCAGCAGAGATTTTTATCAACGCAACACACACCGCAGCTCCGAGCAATTCAAAAACAATAGAAACCGTTGTAGAGGTCGGCATCCCAAGGGTATTAAAAAAGTCCAGCAATAGAATATCTGTAATCATCACAGCCATAAAAATGATCATGATTTCATCAAAATAAAATTCTCCTGGAACAAATATCCCTTTACGGGCTACCTCCATCAAACCACTTGAGAAAATAGCTCCCGCTGCAATACCAATACTAGCAACAATCATAATAGTTCTAAAAGAAACAGCCTTAGAACCAATAGCAGAATTCAAAAAATTAACCGCATCATTACTCACTCCAACAATAAGATCCGCAACAGCCAAAGCAGCCAATGCTACGATCATAACTATGTAAATATCACTCATTACTCTATACAATACTTATAAGCCACAAAAGTGTTATTAAAATTCAATTCAAATGTTATAGAAATGTTATTTTTAAACAGAACTTTTTACTTAATACAGTATCATTTACGTCTCAATAATAAATCTAATTAAAGTGTCATTTTTTTTTGATTACTTTAAAACGACAAAAAAATTAAAATCAAAGAAATCAACAACCCTCTATTTTACGTGGATTAACAAGCAAAAAAACCTTACTACGTTACGTTTTATCTATAATCTACATCTAAGTTTAATCCTAATACGATACGTACCAAACGCATTATAAAGACGGTTATTCATCAAAATTAAAAAAACAATATTCTGATAACCAATTGATTACAGGTTTATTGTTAATTTAATGTTACGTAATTGTTGTTTAAAAGTAAAATTAATGTTACATTTGTAATATAATCATTAAGAACCCCGAATAAAAATATAAGAATATGAGAAAATTAGTAATCGCATTAGCATTGTTGTTTTCAGCAACAATTTTTGCTCAGGAAGCAAAACCTACTTTTGAAAAACAAGGAGATCTTATAAAGGGTACATTCTTTTATGAAGACGGTACAGTAAGACAGCAAGGTTTTTACAATAACAAGGGGATACTTCATGGAGAGTGGAAAGCATATGATGTTACTGGAAAGAAAATTGCTATGGGTCAGTATTATATGGGAAAAAAAATCGGAAAATGGTTTTTCTGGAATGCTGATAAGTTATCAGAAGTAAATTATGATAAAAATCAAATAGCAGAAGTTACTACTTGGTCTAATCAAGGTAACGTAGTAGTTAATTACGACAATTAATAATTGCAAAAAATATTTAAATATTAAAAAAAGGCCTCAATTTTTGAGGCTTTTTTTTTGCTTAAATTCGAGCAAAAAACACCAAACACAATCATTAAACTTGACTATTTACCTCAAATTTTTATTAATATTTTTTTTATAGTAAGTTAACACATAACATTTTGTTAACAAATGCTAAAATCATCCTAAAGGGATGATTATTACTCCTTTTTTATTTAAATACAAATCTTTAATTCTTCGCAAACACCTTTATACTGGTTAATATACAACCATCTTTAGAAACTCAAGATAACGTTTAGATAACATTAAAATCACCAATACTTAATTTCTAAATAACACGAACTTAACAAAGTCTGTTTTTCTTTGCCCGGAATTTCAGAACAAGTTAAATGAAAAAAATTGTAATACTTTTTGCGCTATTATTTGTAGGAATATCCTTCGCGCAAGAAACGGGATCAGTAACAGGTACACTCTTAGATAAAGATGCCGGAGATCAGCCCCTACCGTTTGCTAATGTATTAGTAAAAGGAACAACTAAGGGAACAACTACAGATTTTGATGGACTGTACACTATCGAAAACTTAGAGCCAGGAACCTATACTTTAGAGTTTAGTTTTGTTGGTTACGAAACCAAAGATGTAGAAAATGTAGTAGTAAAAGCAAACGAAACTACTACCGTTAACATATCTATTGGAGCTAGTGCAGCAGCACTTGACGAAGTAATAATTAAGACAACCACAAAAAAAGAATCTGAAGCTGCTATCCTATTAGAACAAAAAAATGCCGTTACCATTCAACAAAAAATTGGTGCGCAAGAACTTTCTAAAAAAGGAGTTAGTGATGTGGCTACAGGTCTAACGAAAGCTACGGGTATTTCTAAACAAAGTGACAAATTATATGTTAGAGGATTAGGTGACCGTTATAACAATGCATATTTAAACGGACTCCCTATTCCATCATTAAATCCTAAATTAAAACTTATTGACTTAGGGATATTTCCTACAAGTATTGTAGAAAATCTAGGTATCTATAAAACGTACGCTCCTAATCTATATGGAGATTTTGCAGGTGCTAGTGTTAATATAGACACCAAAGATCGTCCTGGTAAGGCATTTTTAGAAATTGGCGTATCCGCAGGAGCAAATACCAACGCTATCAGCAACGATTTCTTCTTACTTAATGGCGGAAACTATGACACTTGGGGTATTGATGATGGATCTAGAAGAGTTCCTGCATTTCTAGACATTGATAATTACAACTACGTAAGTACGCAAATCGATTATTATCCATTTGATACCTCTTTTAATCCAGAAAAAAGATTTAGCGCACCCGATGGTGGAGCTAGCATTTCTGCCGGTAAAACATTTACCATAAAAGATGAGTACAAACTAGATGTTTTGGTTACTGGTTCTTTTAGTCAAAATCACAGAACGGCATTAGATGGTACAGAAGCGTCGTTTAATACAACTGGAGGTATCATCACAAATTTTGACAATACAGACAAATATCAATACAATACTAACACAACTGTTTTAGGAAGTGTTGGATTTCGTTGGAATTCTGACAATAAGATTACCTCAACTACCTTATTTGTAAATGACACTCAGGACGAATTAAGAGAATTTATTGGTAGAGGTAGTGAAGGTCCTAACACAAGAATATACACAAGAAGAGGAACTTATGAGCAAAACAACCTGTTTACGCAACAGCTTACAGGAGAGCATAAGTTTACAGAAGGCAAATATAAACTAAGCTGGGGAACTGCATACAACAAAGCAAAAGGATTAATTCCAGATAGACGTCAATTATATTTTACCGAACTAGAAACTATAAACGGATTAGCATTAGGAAACGCAATAAGTCCAGATTTTGCTAATAACCAACGATTTTATCAGGAACTTAACGAAAATGATTATTCTGGAAAAGTAGATTTTGACATCAATTTTGGTAAAGATGAAGATGAAAATTTTGCAAACAAACTTACCGTTGGTTTAGCCGCTAGATCAAAAGACAGAGATTTTGAAGCCAATCAGCTCAATTATAATCTTAATAACTACAAAGCAACCCTAGTAGATTTTAATAATCCAGATGCTTTACTAAATGAAACTAATTTTCTGGAAGGAAATTATATAGTTTTAGAAAACTTAAACCCTACTCGTATATACGAAGCCGATCAAACTACCTTTGCTGGTTTTGCAAATTTACAATACCAACTATCTCCTAAATTAATCCTTAACGGAGGACTTAGAACTGAGTTATTTGAGCAAAATGTAATCTACAAAGGACAATTCGACGAAGAAACGGATCCTATTAAAACAACAACCTTAAAAGAAACTTTTGTTTTACCAAGTATTAGCTTAAAATATAAATTAGACGACATTTCTAATTTACGCTTTGCAGCCAGTAAAACGGTAACCTTACCAAAATTTACAGAAGTAGCACCGTTTCTGGATGAGGATGTTACAGAAACTACTTTAGGAAATCCAATTATTACCAATTCAGACAACTACAATATTGATGTAAAATGGGAACATTTTCCTGAACAGTCTGGAGAACTAATTACTGCAACCTTGTTTGCAAAATATATAGAAAACCCAATAGAGAAAGTATTCGTAGCTTCTGCAGCAAACAACAACACCTTTGTTAACTCTGATAATGCTACTGTTTTTGGAGTCGAAATAGAGTACAAAAAGAATTTAGGAAACCTGTTTAAAGTAGAAGAATCTGTTTGGAATGACCTAAACTTTGGCATCAATGCTACTATAATGTATTCTCAAGTAAAAATTGATACTGCTGTAACAACATTCAACGACTCTAATATTCTGCCTACTAATGCAAAAAGGCAATTACAAGGTGCCTCTCCTTATCTTATTAATACAGATGTATCATACTCAAAAAAGTTTAAGAAACACAAAATCACCTCTGGTATAGATTTTAACATTTTTGGGGACAGAATATACTCTGCAGGTGGTAACGAAGTAGGAGATATTTTTGAAAAAGGTTTTGGCGTATTGAACTTCAATTTTAAAGATCAAATAGGAGAAAAATTAACCCTAAGCTTTAAAGCAAAAAACCTATTAAACCCATCTATCATAAGATATCAAGATCAGGAAGATATAGGCGAAGAGTATACTACTTACAAATTTGACAGAGGTATCAACTTTAGCTTTGGACTTACCTACAAACTACAATAAAAATTAGAATTAAAAATTAATCATTATATAAAATGAAAACTAGAAATATTTTTGCAGTAATCGTTATCATAACTGCGTTCATCTTTAATGCTTGTACTGTCAAGGAAGACAGCATAGGTGACATCGTAATTAACCTTGACAGTTGTGGTGATGCTGCAGATACTGTTATATTGAAAGGAGAAATAACAACAGACCGTACACTTGTTGCTAACGAATTATATGAATTAAGAGGAGGAGTATCTGTTGTTGACGGAGTTACTTTAACTATAGAGCCAGGCACCAAAATTGTTGCCGGTAGCGAAGGAGGAGTATTCGCATACCTAGCAATTAAACAGGGAGCCAAAATTATAGCAGAAGGTACTGCTACCCAACCTATCATTTTTACTTCTAAAGAATGTACTCCTAATGCAGGAGACTGGGGAGGATTATTATTAGCAGGTAAGGCACCTATTAACAGAGGAACTGTAGCTACTACAGAAGTAGCTAACCTTACTTATGGAGGTACTGATCCAGCAGATAATTCTGGTATCTTAAAATATGTGCGTTTAGAGTATACAGGAGGAAAAATAAATGCTGATGCAGAATATAATGGTCTTTCTCTTTACGGTGTTGGTAACGGAACTACTTTAGAATACATCCAGACTTTTAACGGTAATGATGATGGTATCGAATTTTTTGGAGGAACGGTTAACCTGAAATATGCAGTGGTAACAGGAGCAGGAGATGATTCTTTTGACTGGACCGATGGATGGTCTGGAAACGGACAATTCTGGATTGCACAACAAACTACAACTGCAGGAGATAGAGGTATTGAAGCAGATAACTTAAAATCTAATAATGCAGCAGCACCTTTCTCTAATCCAACATTATCTAATATCACGCTAATAGGAGCAGAAGATGGTGATGGAAAAAACAAAGGAATCCTGTTTAGAAGAGGGACAAAAGCAAAGATCTACAATCTAATCATCAAAGGGTTCCCATCAAAAGGAATTGAGTTTAATGACGATCAAACATTCACTAACCTTAATGACGGAAGCCTGGTTGTTCGTAACTCTATTATAGATAACGAAACTTCTTTCGATTATAGTGATGGTACTGCAACAGTAGATCTTGCAGATTTTGCAACATTTAATAATTACTCTCAAGATCCATTAGATAACAAACTAAACCTAGACGGTTTTGAGATCAGTGGTTTTAGAGGAACTTATCAGTACACAACAGCAGCTGATGGGATTGACAACTTTGATCCTTCTACATTAGGAGCATTTTTTGATGCTGCAAATTATGCAGGAGCGTTGGCAATCGACGGAACCTGGGCCTCTGACTGGACCAGACTATAAGCAACAAGCGTAAACAATACATACAAAGAAGGTATCTGTCGTAACAGATACCTTCTTTTTTTATCCTATAACCAGTTCTGATTTCAATTTATCCAACAGAAATTACAAATACAGGAGAGGTGGGGCATGTTTATTTATAATTACAATGATCATCCATAAATCGTATTACTTTATCATGAGCCTACATGACCGTTATATTTGAACTCGAAAGATGGATAACAAGCACAACACACTTATCATAAGAGCTCACCATCAAGAAAAAGAGACAAGAACCCAAATCTTTATAATTACTTTACTTTTTGTTTATATAGCCTATATTACTTTTGGTAAATGAAATTAGAAAATCAACTTGCAAAAGAAGTTAAAAATCTATTATTTTGTGACACTAATCTTTTAGAATTAAAAGTATACTCTGAAACCCATTATAACGGTTCGGTTCCCCAAATACTTGACAAAACATCTCTGGAGAATAAGTATGACTTATATCTCTTGAATTATTTTGACCTCAGAGGGTGTCAAAATATACCTTATGAAAGAGACAGATGTTTAATAGATTTAAAAAGTGTTTATAAAAACAAACTCCTATAAATTATTACTAGATTGCTAGGAGATAAGAAACAAGATTACAAGAAACAATACGTACTATATACCAACTAATACAAGGAAAACGGTGAATATATCAGACAAGGACATTAAATTAATAAAGTCTAAAAGATTATCGGTAGATAAAATACTTATACAAATAGAAACGTTTAAAAACCAGATTCCTTTTGTAGCATTAAGGAGTCCAGCCACTTTGGATAATGGTATTTTAAAATTCTCTGAACACTATCAAACCGAATTATCAAAATTATATGAAGCCAGACTATCAGGTTTAGAGACCATTAAGTTCGTACCAGCATCTGGGGCAGCTACTCGAATGTTCAAGGAATTATTTCGTTTTCTAGAGAACTACAATTATGAAAAAGAAAGTCTCAACTCATACACCAATCATGAGAAAGCCAATGCGATACGCCTTTTCCTTATTGGTTTAGAAAAATTTCCTTTCTATAGTACCGTAATGGGTAAGGTAAAAAAAGCATACCCCAAATTTCAGTCCTTATCAGAAGGTAAGCAGCTGTACATATTTGTCGAAATGATGCTAAAAGAAAAAGGGCTTAACTATGGAGTTTTTCCAAAGGGATTGCTTCCGTTTCATAAATATGAAGATAGTATATCGACTTCTTTTGAAGAACATTTGTATGAAGCCGCCGGATATAACACTACAGATAAAGGAGCTTCTAAATTACATTTCACTATTTCTAAAGAACATCTCGATGGCTTTAAAGAAGAATTCGAAAGGATTAGAAAAAAAGTAGAAGAAAAAACAAATACTCAATTCGACATCACCTATTCGTTTCAAAAACCAGAAACAGATACCATTGCGGTTACAGAAGATAATGAGCCCTTTAGAACCGAAGATGGTTCTTTACTATTTAGACCCGGTGGGCATGGAGCATTGATAGAAAACTTAAACGATCTTGAAGCCGATATTATCTATATAAAAAACATCGATAATGTTGTAGTACGTAAATATCAGGACGAGGTATCTTCTTATAAAAAAGTGCTTGCAGGAAAATTGATCGAAATCCAGGATGAAGTATTTAGAATACTACAGGCTATCGACGAAAAAAACCCTACAGAGGCAGAACTTAAGGATATTAAAAAGTTTCTGGTACAACAACTTAATGTTCGGTTACCATTAGATTTTGATAAATTTTCTGAAAAATATAAGTTACAATTTCTACGAGAAGCTCTAGATCGTCCTATTCGTGTTTGTGGAATGGTTATTAACGAAGGAGAACCAGGTGGAGGCCCATTTTGGATCAAGCATGAAAGTGGAAGATTAATTTTACAGATTATAGAAGGACCACAGATCAATAAAGAAGATCACAGACAACAAGAAATCTTAAGTAGTTCTACACATTTTAACCCGGTAGATTTGGTATGTGGAGTTAAAGATTACAAAGGAAAGAAATTTAATTTGTTAGATTTTATTGATCCAGAAGCTGGTTTTATCACTACCAAAACTATGAACGGAAAAGTACTTAAAGCATTAGAGCTTCCTGGATTATGGAATGGCGCCATGGCCAACTGGATAAGCGTATTTGTAGAAGTACCTCTTACTACTTTTAACCCTGTTAAAACAGTAAATGATCTTCTTAAATCGGCACATCAAACAACTCTTTTTTCTTGAACACTTCGATCCTTATAAAAGAATTAAAATTTAAAGCTATTCGAAGTTCTGGAAGTGGTGGCCAACATGTTAATAAAGTTTCTTCAAAAATAGAACTTACGTTTAATGTGATGGCCTCTGCTGGGTTAACGCAGGATCAAAAGACACGCATCACACAAAAACTATCATCACGTCTTACCAAGACCGGCGTATTAATTTTACATTGTGATGATAGTCGAAGTCAACACAGAAATAAAGAATTAGTAATTAAACGGTTTGTTAGCCTCTTAAAAACAAACCTTCATGTTGCCAAAAAAAGGAAAAACACAAAACCCTCTAAAGCAGCTGTAAAAAAAAGACTTGAGAACAAAAAAAGACAGTCATTAAAAAAAGTACACCGTAAAAAGCCAGATATGTAAAATCATACCTCGAAAAAACGTGTAATATTTCTACACTTTTATGGGTATTCTACATTTTTCAACATATTACTATGCGGCTCACACAAAACATACATTCCTAATTATCAGGTATTTAAAATATAATTATTCCTTTCCTCTCTTTTGGAATGGTTATTACTTATACTATATCGTAAAATAATTTTTATTATAACCCAAAATGAAAAAGTTACCAATGATAGTAGCAATTGTAGTAAGTATTTTTTCGGCACAGGGTGTTGTAGGCCAAGATGAATTAGCCATTCTTAATGATGATGAAGTCGCGTTTAAAGAATACGAGTATGAGCATCAAGAATATGCCGAAATTGATAGCCATGAATTGTCTTTTCAACTTCAGCAAATGATTGCCAGAGATTTTAGCAAATTACATATTACAAGAACATATATGTCAAAAGATAATACCTACAAGATCATCTTGCAGGATAACAATAATAATACAATAGTTGTATTTGCAAGCGCTAATGGCAAATTAATAAAGCCAAACGACAATAAATCTTAAATCTAGGGGTAGAAAAGGATATCGTTTTGCAACCAAGGACGATATAAAGTTGTTTAGTGCTAAAAAAGAGACTCAATCCCAAGAGTCTCTTTTTTCTTATAATGTAATCAAATTCTTTTTTTAAATCTACAAGTTTAAAATCATATATTTTAAAACTTGTTAAATCTAATTGTATTATCGCAGTTAAATCGTAATTTTATATATTAGTTTTTTCTTAAATTTTAAAACAT
Organism: Aquimarina discodermiae; assembly: GCF_040786235.1. Taxonomy (NCBI): domain Bacteria; kingdom Pseudomonadati; phylum Bacteroidota; class Flavobacteriia; order Flavobacteriales; family Flavobacteriaceae; genus Aquimarina; species Aquimarina discodermiae. The sequence continues at coordinate 18,523 of NZ_JBFMKP010000042.1, read as the reverse complement.
GCCTAAGATACTTATTGTTGAAGATGATGTGGCTTTTTGTACCATGCTTAAAACGTTCCTTCAAAAAAAGGAATATGAAGTTTCTACGGCTTTTTTAGGTAACGAAGCAATACAAAAGGTAAAACAAGAGGTTTTTGATGTTGTTTTGGCAGATGTACGACTCCCAGACTGCGATGGGATTACCGTTTTAGATGAAATACTACAACATAATTCTGACACCCAGGTAATTATTATGACTGGTTATGCAGAAATTAACATGGCGGTTAATGCAATTAAACAAGGTGCATTTGATTATATTTCTAAGCCTTTTAATCCTGATACTATATTACAAACCATAGAAAAAGCATTGCGGGTAACGACACCCGAAAGCACAAACACTACTAAGAAAAAAAAGACAACTACACCATCAAAAACATCACAAACGCTTAGTGCTTCATTTGTAAGAGGTGTTAGCGATGCTTCTAAAAAGCTAAACGAATATGTAGCATTGGTTGCCCCAACCCGTATGTCTGTTTTGGTAGTAGGAGATAGCGGAACCGGTAAAGAATATGTAGCTAGTAGTATTCACAAAGCAAGCAAACGAGCAGATAAATCTTTTATCGCGGTAGACTGCGGTGCAATTCCTAAAGAAATAGCTTCTAGTGAATTTTTTGGGCATATTAAAGGATCCTTTACGGGAGCTGTTAATGATAAAGTGGGGCATTTCGAAGCCGCTAATGGAGGTACGCTATTTCTTGATGAAATCGGAAATTTAAGTTACGAATTACAGGTACAGTTACTGAGAGCACTTCAGGAACGCAAAATAAAACCAGTAGGAAGCAACAAAGAAATCGAAGTAGATATTAGAGTAATTGTGGCTACCAACGAAGATCTAAGTCACGCAGTAAAAGAAGGAGATTTTAGAGAAGATTTATATCACAGGCTTAATGAATTTACTATTAAAGTTCCTCCTTTGCGAGACAGAATAGAAGATCTTATGCTCTTTGCGAACCATTTTCTTGAAGAATCAAATACAGAATTAGAAAAACATGTCGTTGGTTTTACAGATGAAGTACTGGATACTTTTAAAAAATATAACTGGCCAGGTAATCTAAGAGAGCTTAAAAATGTAGTAAAACGCTCTGTGCTCCTTTCTCAAGGTGATATGATTACACAGAATATTTTACCTAATGATATCTTATATGCGCCTAATAACACAAAACAAACCTATGGGTTATTTAAAAATCAAAATGAGCAAGAACTAATTCTCGACGCGCTCGAAAAAGCCAACGGAAACAAAGCCAAAGCTGCCAGAATGCTTTCTATTGACCGTAAAACGCTGTACAACAAATTAAAACAGTACGATATTAGTCTTTAGTTTTCTACCTTCAGTTTACTAAGTAACTCTTCTATATGATCTACTCCTTCTTTGGTTAGGTTTAAAATGGCTTGCGTATCTAGCTCATATTGATCTGGATGTTCTAATTTTTCTAAAATCGGAACTACTTCTTTTGCTTTTATTTGCTTAAACATTGGCAACATCCTATGTGCTACTTTCTTGATATCCAAAATATCCTTCTCTACCATTAATTTTTTTAATGCTTTTACATTTTCTATGGTACTGTCATAAAAAGTATCAAGGATTGCATATAGAGATTCAGAATCACCATGCGCAAAAAGCTTTAAATCTTTTAACGAATAAAGATCTTCTGAAGAATCTTCATAAGTAAGACTTTCGAAATTAGACGAATCCCCATGAAATAGAGTAGCAATTAAATCTATTAACTCTTTAGGTGCATATGGTTTTCTTAAACTAGCCGCAAACCCTTTCTTTCTATATACTTCTATAGAAGTATCTGTTCTACCTGATAGCGCAATAACAGGAAGCTCTGATAAATGTGAGTTACTCTTTATATGATCCATAAGAGCAAAACCATCCATTTTTGGCATTTGTATATCGGTAAGTACCAGATCATATGTAGTTGACTCTAAAGATGCTATAGCCTCAAGACCATTTTTACATATATCATAGGTCAAACCAGCCAAAGAAACCACCTCACTGGTCAAAGACAATTGACTGGGATCATCATCTACAATGAGCACTTTTTTATCATTAAAATTTTGAATATCAGACAACTGAGCATCTTCTTCTGTAACCAAAGAAGTTGCAATTTTTATAGGGATGTAAATCGTAAATTCACTTCCCTTATCAATCTCACTGTCTAAGGTAATTTTACCATTTAAAAGTTTAATTATTTTTTTGGTGATCGCTAGTCCCAAACCAAAACCCCCATACTTTTTTTCGGTATCATCGTCTCCTTGCGAAAATTCTTCAAAAATATATTGCTGTTGTTGCTTTGTGATCCCTATACCGGTATCTTTAACTACAATAACCAATTGTTTTTCGCATAATCCGTTTTCGATAATTTTACTCGTAACCGTAATCGCCCCTTGGTTTGTAAATTTATAGGCATTACTCAATAAGTTAGTTAGTATTTGTTTGATTCTAAATGGGTCTCCCAAATACTGTTTTTTTAACAAATCATCTGTACTAATACTAATCTCCAGATTTTTTTTATCATGTAAAGGAATAACACTAGAAATCGTATTTTCTATTAATTTATCTGGAGAAAACGGTAACTCTTCGATGATCATTCTTCCAGCTTCGAGCTTTGATAAATCCAACAGATCATTTACCAGATGTAATATATAATCTGATGATTTTTTGAGATGATCTAGGTAATGCGTTTGCTTGGTGGTTAATCCCGTTCTTTCTAATAAATCAGAATATCCAATAACGGTATTAAGTGGTGATCTTAGGTCATGAGTAACCGTATTAATAATCGACTCTCTGGTTTTTAATAATGATTCTGTATAGGTTTTCTCTCTTTCGAGCTCATTACGATATTTTTGACTTTTAGAAACATCTTTGGTTATCAGGAAAAGAAATATCATTGCGACAAAGAGACCTATTGCTGCAATAATAAAGATGATATCAGAAGTGTTGTTCAATACCTTACTAGAAGCTTCTAATCGGGCATAATATTGTTTTCTCTCATTACGATCAATAGACGCCAGCAAGCCACGAAGTTTCCTGGTAATAATCTGATCATTTTTAAGAAGATCATTCTCTTTTAAAGAAATTTCTCTTTTATATTTTTTATCCTTTTGAGCCAAATCTGCCAATACTCTTCTTACAGATGCTGCCAGCGAATCCACTGTTTGATTGGTCAACCTCTTGGCATTATCTTTTCGCGTATATTCTAAAATATCGATGAGGGCTCTTCTTGTTCTGGGATCGTATTTCTTAAATCGAATGTCATAATCGGTATAACCGTCAAAGCTTTTGTTTACTTTTTTTAACTCTTCGATAGCGGTTTCATAAAGTCCTTTTTGTTTTCGTTGCTCGTAAATAGTAATCAACTCTTCAAGGTTTTCATTTTTACGATCAATCAGGTATTTTATACTATCTATCTTTTTGGTTTGTAAGGTATCCTCAGATATTTCAGAAACTTTATTAATGGTTTGAAGAATCGTATCTATTTTGACTTTATATCGATTAAATTTCTCTACATCAGATGTCTGAATAATATTTCTAGTCAAACTTTCTGCTTCATACAATCCTGTTATCGCATCTCCTACCAGAAAAAGTTTCTCATTATTCTCGCTTTTAATCTTGGTGATCTGTGTATAATTATTCAGCTGCTGATAAATCACCCAAAATGCAGTAACCGCCATAATCCCGATAAGCAGGTAGGCTGCAATAATTTTATAGGTAACCGATCTTTTTGTATTCTTCATAATCTTTCTACTACTGGTCTATTACTAACGAAATTATCTGCAAAAGAATATACAGGGTACTTTCTACTTACTAAATAATAAAACATAAACCCATATAACGAGCATTAACAAAGATATAATAGAATTAAGGAAATCCCTTAACTATTAAGTAGAAAACACATATTAATCAGGCAAATAGGAAGTAATTCTTCTTCTAAGTCTTCAAAACATCACTTTTTATCTTTTTTGCGATCAAATTCGTTTATCATCTAGCATACCAAAATGATTTTAAGTAAATTGCAGGCCTAGTTAAATTACCGTTACCCATGAAAAATCTTTTTGTATTTGCCCTTATAGGGGTATTGCTTTTTTCTTGTAAACCTTATCAAGCCACCAAGATTAGAAAAAACCAAATAACCTATGAAAATTTTAGAGCCGATCAAAGATTATATCCTTCAGACGATGGTTTAATTAAGTACATCGATGAGGGTAGCGGCCCGGTAATTGTTCTTTTACATGGGGTTCCTACTTCTGGCTGGTTATATCGCAAAATGATACAACCGTTAACTAGTGCGGGGTATCGTGTCATCATACCCGATATGTTAGGCTATGGATCCAGCGATTCTCCAGAAGGTTTTGAAATATACAATGCAGAAAACCATGCAAAACGTCTCTTAGAACTTATGAATGCTCTGGGGATAGAATCATGGACTCATGTGATGCACGATGCAGGAGGGTTATGGACTTGGGAGCTGATGAGACAAGATCCCGATAAAATTGAAAAGCTAGTGGTGCTTAATACGATTATTTATGAAGAAGGGTTTTATCCCCCGGTAAGAATGAAACCTGGCGGTGTTGCTAAAACAGCCATGTGGGCCTATCGTAACGGGGTAACCACCAATACACTTCTTAAAAGCTTATTTAAACAAGGGCTAAAAGAAAATACGCTTAATTCACTTGATGTAGAAGGGTACAAAACTCCTTTGCTAGAGGGTAAAACCCATGCTATGTATTATTTTTATAGCCAAACCTGTAATGTACTACCCGATTACTCTGATGTGTTCGAAAACATTAAAATTCCGGTAAGTGTGATATGGGGGATACACGATACCATGTTACAATGGCCACCTCAGCAAACCAGAGCTTCGAACGCCTTAAAAGTAAATAGCCAAGACATCCATTTTGTTGACGAAAAACACTTTGTACAAGAAACCAAAGCCACAGAGATCGCTTATAAAATCATTGATTTTTTAAGATAATTCTTTACTCAGACAACTATATACATTGCACTAAGATACAGTGTAGCTCATTTTGGTTTTTTGGTACCTTACTAAAAAGTCATAACATACCAGCTCATAAAAACGCTGTTTAGATCTAAACGCTCTATTTACCAGCATGTGTATATAGCTACTCATGATATCATCTAATTGCATTTCTAACTGGCCAGCTGTATGAATCTGTAATATCTGTTGTGTGAGTTGCAATGATTTTTCCGTTTTCTGAGCTATGATTTGATCCAAAACCGTATAGGCTTCATCAGTATGAGATGATTCGAGAAAAGAAGTTAGTTTTTCTCGTATTCCTCTGTATTTTTTATCAAGTTGCTTATTCAGTCGTTTATCTGCATGAAACTCGTTCTTAAATGCCTGAGCATTGGCAGTAAGCAGACGCATCTTACGTTCTTCGTTATATCCAAAACTGTCTAAAAGCTTTTGGATCGCTTTTACCACAAACAAAAAATACAATTCTTCGTCTTCGATCAACGAAATCCCATGTAACAACATCGTACTGTCATGAAAAAACAATTCTTCAGAAACTTCTATAGTATTGGCACCATAGCGTTCTAATTCTCTTAGATAAGTATCTGCTTGTATTTTATGGATAATATGTTGTGCTACATATTCTTGTAATACCTGATTTAATTGGGTAATGACAGTTCCTATTTTACTGATATCTACCAAATGAAAACGTATCCTGATATGAGAATCAGGATCTCCATAACGAATAAAAAACCAGGAGTCAATCAACCCCTTATCTAATAAATCTTCTGTAAGGGGTTTTATAGTTTCTGTAAGTATTACATCAGAACTTCTGGCACCACAATATAACTTATAATACAACCATTCATCTCCTAATATATACGTTCTTTTGGTACTCATGCAATATATTTTAACTTTGAACTCATCTTGATTTTTTACAGCGTGATACTCAAATCAGGCTTCGGCCGTTTTTAATGTATTTTTTATTTTTTTTACCTGATTTAATTTTTCCTGATTAAATAATGAAATTACAAATTGATTAGTATAACCCATTACTCCTTGCCTTACAACTCCTTTTGGTTGCTGATCATTTCCTTCGTCTGCAAACAAGAATTCTTCGAGAATGCATGTATTTGTATTTTTTACTGCATCTAACCACATATCGATTGAGTTGTCATTCTCTAGGTTGATGAGCAATGTATTATCCCCACTTACCAATTGCACATATTGCGGAATTTTCAAAGCCGACCTCCATTGTAGTAGGGTCTCACTTCTTTCTTTTCCTGTGGTTGTCTTTAACGATGAAATATCATCCTTATTAATTTTCCAACGGGCACTTGATAAAATAAACTCTTTATACATCACTCTTGGTAAAAAGCTATGCTTCTCTAGCGACTCTCCCCAATAAAAACCAATTCCCGAGCGTTTGCCCTGGTGTTGTATATCACATAAAAAATGATATACAGGCAATGCATTGGCACTGTAATTATGGGCATTAGTTAATCGAGGTGAAACCTCTTTGTCAAGTGTTTTGGATCGCAATACTACACGACCGTATTTTATTGATATCATCAAATCATCGATGGGCAACTGCTTGGCAGTTGCAACGTTCGATTTGCCTAAGTAAGGTATTTCATAATCTCTAATAGTGGCGCGCCGAATCACATTACCAGTTCTGGATTCTGGTAAATGTACTATTTCTGCCAGCACCTTGCGAGGATTCATTTCTTGCTCTATTGCTGCAATTTTTCTTACATGTTTTAAGATGTCCTCGTTTCCGGTAGAAAATCGCCCCAAAAGATTGGCTGCAGAAGATCCCCCCATAGAAGAAAACATCATTTTTTCTTCTCCTCCTATAGTTACAATTTGTGCAATGGTCGACATGGTATCGGGTAAGTCATTCCAATCCACCTCAAAATTATCAAAATCTTTATCTTCGAGTGTTAAAATCGTTGCTCCCTCTTTATGTACTGTTTGCAATTTTTTATGTAAAAGCTCCTGAACCGAATTCCATCTTATTTCTTGCGGGCCTCCCGGTCTTCCTGGAATGTACAAATCGTCTAAAAAAGAGGTAGAATCGCTCGCATCCTGGTGTTGTAAGTACCCTATCCCAACTTCTGTATCTAATGCAACAGATAACGGAATCTCTTGTGTCTCGTAGCGCTTTGTAAAAGCGTCTTTAAACCTTGATAGATAAGTTTCCTTTTGCGCAAAACTTATCTTGTTCAACAAGGTTAAAGCTCTGGTTAGTTTGTACCCCCAGCGTATATCGAGTTGATTCGAAGCTGCTTTGGTATACATATCGGTTTGAAAAAGGTATTTTAACTCAAACGGTGTTTCTAATTGCTTTAATCGCTCACTAAGTTGTAAATACTCCTGGGATGTATTATCAAGTTTTTTGTCTATTTGATCCAAAAACGACTTATAATGAGCAATTTCTTTTAGTACCTCCTGGGTACCTTCTAAGTTTTGTAAACTCTTTTCGATTTGCTCTAGAAAATCTTCTCCAGTAACGGTAGGTTCTATCTGGCTTACCAATATTTGATTTTCGATAAGCTCATCAATAAACGCTGCAGCATCTTCATAGCTTACCTCATCATCTACCAGTAAGGTGGCTAGTTCCTTAATTTTTTTACCCGCTCTTGCCTCTTCTATAATCTGTTCTAGATATTCTGCATAGGCTACCGCTTCTATAGAGTGCTCTCTTCTGTTGTATTGATTGTATCGATACTCTATATATCTATATTGATCTCCGATTTTATACAAACTGTCATTGGTATACCAACGCAATTGGTTTTTGATATTTTCTTCTTTGGATAGTTTTTGTGAAAACGCCACCAAAAAATTCATATCAAAACGTGTTTGTCGGTTATTGGTAGCAGGATGATCTAGTTCTATGATATTTCCTTTACCAAAAGTACCCATGCTACAGCCCGCAAACAGGCCAAAAGGGGTACAGCGAGAGCTCATCCTGGATAAATACTTTAGTAAAGAAGAGGCCAATCGACTATTTTTTTTGGCATCAGTAAGTTGTCCTGACAGCCATTTCTCTATTTCAGAAAATAGCTCTGGAGAGGCTAGAAAAATAGCTTCTTTGATCATAGGATCTTTCCAGACCTCTTTGAACTGATCAAGAGTAATTTGCTTTTGCTGAGTAAGGTGATGATAAAATGTTAAGGGTAAAAGTGGAGTTCTAAGGCAAAATTGCTCGAAGAAAGTATATGGATTCTTTTGTTTCAAGAGATAGGTGTGATTTTCTATAATTATTACTAAGCCATAAATATACTACTTTATGTGGTATCCTTAGGATATCCAGGTGTTACTTATACTTATTTAGAAAATACTCTTTTTATAAAAAAATTGCTTTGACCAAATAGTATAAAAAGACAAAGGTTTCATAAAAACCTTGAAACAAGTTTTATGAAACCTTCGTTGCTTATATTTTTTTTTTAGATTAACACTCTCCTAATAAAGTACTTAAATCATCTGTTTCATATTTTGCATTTGTGGTACCGCATCCTTCTCGATCAAGATTAGCTTTACTATCGTTCCCTCTTGGACCTCCCCCATTTAGAGTACTTGATTGATCTTTTGATAATTTAGTGATTTGCATTTTTAACAACCTTAAGTCTTTTTTCATTCTTTACAAATTTTTAATGTTTATCATCCAAATATAAGGTAAAAACATATTTTAAATAAGGTATTAACATCTAGATTCCGTGAATTTCGACAAACGCTCACCTACCTATCCAACTGTTTATCAATCTGTTTTACAAAATAAGAGGGGTAGATCCCAGTATTCTTAAAAAAAGTCTTCGAAAACACCTCTGCAGAGTTAAATCCTGATTCTGTAGCCAATGCCTCTATAGTATAATTCCTATATTTTGAGTCATCTTTCAATTTTTCTATAATATACCCTATCCTAAGACCATTAACATATTGGGTAAAGTTTTTCTCTTTGTAAAAATTGATAATCTTTGACAAATATTTGGTATTGGTTTTAAGTTTTCGTGCCAAAATATCTATAGTAAGATTAGTTGCCAAAAAATCGTTGCTTTTTTCAAACTCATCAATTTCTTTCAATACTTTTTCTACAATATCCTGACTCAATCCAATACTTTTCTTTTCTGGTACTTTGGTTTCACTTGTATTTTGTTGTTCTATAGTTACGACCACAGATTCATTCTTAATTAATTGCTGAAACCGTTTTTTGTACAATCGTTGTTTTCTATAATTTAAGACAGCTACTATACTTATTATTAACAACAAGCCAACTGATATCAAAAACCTACTATACGATTTTTGATTTGTTTCTTCTAATGCTCTGATCAGTACTTCTTTTTGTGCAACCAACCTTGGGCTATCGTATTCTTTTTTTATTTTTTTTCTTAAGTAATTGTAGTTATCATTTATAATACTGTCTGATCGTAATAACTTATCTATATATACAAGTTGTTGATCCTTATCATCAAGATCTTTATAATAGTTTTTTAATGCCAAATAGGCTTTTATCGTTTCTGGCATGACATAATTGGTCGTCTCTGCTATAGAATCTATTTTTTTATAATATTCAAAAGCAATTTCTTTTTTAGATAACTGATGATACGATTTACCTAAATGCAAATAAGCATCAATAATTTGGTAAGGGTCAAAAACTAAAGCACTTTTTGGGTTAAGAAGTATGGGTAATGAATTATTTATATCTTCAATCGCCCCTAAGTAGTTCTTTTTATAACAGGACAACACACCTCTATTTAGTATGAAATAAGATGCATGCCCTTTTTGTTTTGATTCCCTTATTCCCTTTTCATTTAATACAAACGCAGAGTCTATTTGGTTATTAAGACGGTATACATTGATTAATTCTGTTAGTGAATGATGATATTTATGAAGTGAAATTTTCTTTTTTTTATATTGTTCTAAATTATATGCTACTACATTTTTAAAAAGTAATTTTGATTCTTCATAATGCCCAAATTTTCTTTTAATTACCGCCACATTATGATTTATTACATTCTCCAAGCCAACATTTCCTCTTTTTTTTGCGATATCTAATCCTACTAAATAATTGCTCAAACTTTCCTTAAAATTAGCCATCTCATCTAGTATATTGGCTTTATGTATGTATAAAATTGTAGGATATTTTTTTCCTTTCAAATTAGCTCCTATAGTAATTGCACTGTCTAGATATTTAATGCCTTTTTTATAATCTGTTCCATTTGTAGTCTCCATAAAACGATACCCTCGTACTTGTTCTAAAGTATCTTTATCATCTTTTGCTTTTTGCAGGTATATTTTTGCATACCTCTTTGCTATAGTAGGATTACTATTAAGCGTATCATAAATCATATTATATAGCTGTTTATAATCCATTTGATATATCGAATCAGAGACGAACTGCTTCTCTTTTACTTGGGCATGCACAGGTCCCAAACACAAAAAACCATGGGCTATCACCAACACATATACTACTACCCTTTTTATATAACAACTTTTTAAAATAACCTTCATTTATCGCTTAGCTTTTATAATGTAAACCCGTTCTATAGTATCTAATAAAATTAACGTACGTTTTTATAACCATTCTCTGTTCGAAACGTCGTTGAGTTTCAAAAAACAAAAATGATTCCATAATTACGTACTCAAACAATATAGTTTCCCGTTTATGAATTTCAATTAATCCACTTTAACAACAAAACACACAATACACTACAAATCAATTATTTACATTTTATTCTTCCATCTAAATTCCCGGAATACCGACCCAAGATTCCCTGAATCCCGGTGTATTCCTGTTGCAAAAACGCTAATCTCTCAATTACATTTGACTCAACAAAAAAAAGTAATCAATTATTAATCGGGATATCATTCTTTTAGCAGCATAAATGATATGTATCATCCCATTTTAGTAACATCGGTATGATGGAGTTGCACTATAGCAACGATCATCTCTTTCTGAGTTAAGCCTCTAATCATATCTGGATTAAAAGGACAACGCATTACATCATATAAAAAAAACAAAGCCATGAATCTTATCATTAAACAACTCGAACTTATACAAAGAATTGATCAACTTATTAGAATGCATGCCACAGGAACTCCCGTTAACCTAGCCTCTAGGCTTGGTATTTCGAGAGCGCAAACCTATAGAATTATTGATATTATGAAAGCTCTAAACGCTCCTATAGAATATGATTTTACTATACAAAGTTTTGTATATGCAAAAGGAGTTGATTTTAAATTTGGATTTTATGCCAAGGATTTATCATCCAACAATGTTAGTGAGATAAACGCAGATAAAAAGTCTAAACGAATACATCCTCTCCTAAAAATTTCATGAAACTAAAAAACAGAAAATTATAACCGCAAATACTTAGATCATAAAATAGACATAATACCTGAATGTCTCTAAATGATCAGGATAAATACATTAATTTAAATTTCAATAATTATGTTACAAAGCATTTTAGAATTAAAAGAGGTAAAAACATTAGAAAAACAACAGCAAAGAAATATTGCTGGAGGTACAGAAATGGAACAGGGTAGGTGCAAGGCGACTATTTTGGTATATACTCCACAAGGATATCAGTATAAAACAGTATCGTATTGTGATGACCAAGCCTAAACGAGTATTTCAAGATTTTAATTTATAAATCAGTAAAATTCTTAATCAATACTCCCCAGAATTAGATTTATTCTGGGGAGTATTGGTCTAGATATCTTTTAAAAACCTTGAATCCTAATTTTCTTATAAATACAATATAGATTCAGGCTCATGTTATTTCCTATCAATACACAACATTATAAAATATAGTCTTTTACCTAAGAAATTATGAAAACTAAAAAACCCATCTTATATTGATCCATCAAACCAATTATTTAATCAAAAAAACTAACGTTCATAGTTACCCATAAAGTTATGACAAACACCCTTAAAGACACTTATGATTTTTCTATTCGTCTTGCAAAGTCTCAGGAAGTCGCAATGCTTGTAGACTTTTTAAGTAAAGAAAACTGGAAAAATCATTTGGCTACTAAAAGTCCTGAAACACCTGATAGCTCCGAGGAAGAAATCGATAGTTATATGAAAAAAGAAAAAAAAGTTATTGCCAAACTTATTAAAAACAAAGTAATGTTACAGGAATATAAAAATTTTAACGTTTCTATTTTTATATACAATTATATTCAGGAACGTGAAGAAAATACCATACAATCTATGACTTTTAGAGTCTTAAAAACGGGAAAAGGAATGGAAAAACTCGAAAGTAGCGATACTATCTTTGATATGGAAAGGCTTAAAGAACATACTTATCGTCAAAACCGGCTAGCATCAGGAAGACGTTTGGGGCCGAAAGAAACTTCTATCCAAAAAGCGTTAGAAATAAAGCACTATATAAAAACCAATCCTTCTACTTATGAAACTATGGACGACGTTTGTAGAATTTTTGGTTTTTCTAAAACGACCTATTATAGGGTAGAGAAATGGTTAGCTACTAAGAATTATTAATCTATTAACACACATTATATACGTAACAATATTACTTTTCTAGTATCTACTCTAATTTTAAATTTGCTATTATAGCAAATAAACCATGTGGTTTACCAAAGGCTTTGGGCCGATTAAATACTATAATGAACGTAGCTGCAATTGCATAACAAGGTTTGTTTAGCTATTTAAATGGTAAAAAACGTGAGTTGGATATCACTTACACTCTAATAATAACCTAGTCAACGAACAATAATACTATTGTGTTTCCTCTCTCTCTAGGCTACCGTGTGTACATATTTCAGTTTAGCAACATCCATCCTTGAAACATTATATTGAATTTATCTAATCCGTTTTTAAGTGTAATTGGTCCTGGAGGTCTTTGAGAGGCATATCCAGACCAACCTGCTAAACGCGCAATGACCCAAGTAGCCCAACTTAATCCCTCTCTGGGATATGGGTTTTTCATTTTATTGGTATTTCCTTCCAGTTTTTGGTTGAGTTGGTTTAAGCATTTAATTTGTTGTCTACTAAATACTTATGTAACAGGCTGACTTTCTTCTTTTCCATAAGCGATCATCATCTGGCATATTTTTAAAACAGCTTGTAATACCATAATTGTTAATTTTCGGATGGCCCACCCAGACTCCAATTCACTATCTTCTACAGCAAAGCCTTTCTTTTTGATTAACCTAAAGATTTGCTCAATGAACCATCTTTGACTATACCATTCAACTATTGTTTTAGCTTGTTGGACTGTTTCTATGGTATGGGTTGTGAATATCCTCCAGCATATCGCTGATTCTCCTTTGGGAACAGTTTTATTAGATTCTTTAGCTTCTACTACATATAACTTAAGTGTTTTTGGGATGTCTTTAGGTGCTTTAGCAGGACGTTTGATTTCTACCTGTTTATATTTCAACTCCATTATGGCTTTTCTTGCTTTTCTATTGTTTTTTTGTGAATTTTCAATATTCAAAAGATACTGTCCTGCCACAGGTTGTTCTTGTAAATGATCAAAAAGCTTCTCTGGTATATTAGACAATCTCCTATTGATCCGTATTCTAATCAAAAGATGGGTGCGCTGATCTGGAACACCTGCAAACTGCTCATAAATATCACCTTCCCTGTCTTGGATAATTGTTATTGATGCTGCAGATGCTAAATTTTTCTTTGAAACCTTACTATTATGTATCCACTTATAAGATTCTTTCTCTTCTATGGGAAGGTTGTTATATCCCCTACTATATTTATCGCCTTTATCCCATTTTCTATGATAAATCCCAATACTTGAAAAACCTAAAGGGGTCAGGGTATGTGAATCCAAAACCAAACTAGGGTGCAAAAAGAAACCAACATCTTTGTTGTTTCCTACAGGACCAACACCACTATGAGGATCTAATCGACCAGAATGACTTTGCAAGTTGATCTCTGTAGTATCTTGAATAACTAAAAGATGCTTCGAATCACAGAGCTTACCCGCTCTGGATGTACATTCTGATATAAGTAATGATTCTTCCACTCTTGAGTTGTTTAAAAAACGATAATTAGCTCTTTGCTCAGCATAATCTTTAGATAATTGGCGAATTACACAATTCTTACTATCAATGATAGCATTTAAAAGTAAAGCCCCCTTTTTACCAAACGACTATCTGGTAAATATCCCGAAAAATCTATTTTATCTCTTAATATTGCTTTTTCCATAAAGTCTTTTTTATACAATTGAAAAATAATAAATATTTGTGTACACACGGTAGCTCTCTAGGAGAGGAAACTAATAAGATTTTAAAAAGATAATGATCAATACGTTTCAAATCATGTCAAAAAAGAACTAAAAAAATATTTCGATTTCCTTATTATTTGGCTACTTTTCTTTTTTCTTCTACTGATTCCTGTACATTGTTATTTCTATCGAAACCTTCTATTGATTGGTAAAAGTCCTTTTTATATACATCCTTGGTTTTACAATCAATAGTATCGTTATGTAGAACTTCTTTTATATGTAGAGTCAAGTCTGTTTTGGTATATCTAAGCATATATACTTTTGTCGTGCCTTTTCGGTGAGTAAATGTCATTTTTTTGTGGAATTAGAGTTTTTGAAAAAAAACACAAAAACACCTCAATGTCAAAAAATGATACTATGATGTAGTATTCTTGCAATACAAAAAACACAAATAACCATATTTATGAAAAAATCACTTTTAATTACACTGTTTATCAGCGTTGTAATCTCTTTTGCTTTTACAAAGCTTAACGCATCTGATCTTGTTGCCATAAAAGAAATTTCTGTGGTGGTAATCACACTAAGTTCTCAATCCACAAAAAACTGCGAAAAAATACAATTGAATTTAGAGTCTATAACAGATTTTAAGAATCTCGACACTACCCAGTTTGATACTATTTTTGCTGGACAACCCTATACTTGCGAGGCAGAAATTTCGGTCATTGTACAACATACCACCATAGCAAAAACAGCAGAACATCGAGATATCACTACGACCAAATCGGTATCTAGAAATGCCAAAACATCATGCAAAGAGATTGCTACCGTGCTTACCAAACTAAAAGAAGAAATACTGACAGCTTTGTAATATACCTTTAAAAAACAGAAAAAAACCATACCTCAACAATTTATTTATAGCAATGAAAAAAACACTACTCTTACTACTACTTCTAACTGCACTAACCAACTGTAAACAACAACCTTTAACCCAGGTAGAAAAATTGGCTGCCACCGCAAAAATATGGGGGTTTTTAAAATATTATCATCCAGAAGTGGGCAAAGGAACCTATAATTGGGATAAGCAATTGTTTAAAGTTTTACCTAAGATAGAAAAAGCAACTACCAAAGAAGAATTATCCCAGGTATATCTGGATTGGATAGCATCTTTGGAAAAAGTAGAAAGCTGTAGTTCTTGCTATGAAAAAAGTAGCAGTAATTATTTTGGAAAAAATTTTGATCTCAGCTGGACACAAGATGAATTGTTGTTTACAAAAGAACTAAGCCGTCAACTACAATTTAT
The DNA here is from genome assembly GCF_040786235.1 of Aquimarina discodermiae. Lineage (NCBI taxonomy): Bacteria > Pseudomonadati > Bacteroidota > Flavobacteriia > Flavobacteriales > Flavobacteriaceae > Aquimarina > Aquimarina discodermiae. The sequence continues at coordinate 2,996 of NZ_JBFMKP010000042.1, read as the reverse complement.
AGAAAACAATCGATTTCAAGGAAATCATCATTATGTTTCTCACCATAATCTTATAGGAAATATAGAGATCAGAAACGAACCCGACTATAAAGATTTTGATTGGAAAGATAAAAAGTTGAGAATGCTGGCTCTTTTTAAATATTGGAATATTATCGAATACTTTTTTCCGTATAAATATCAAACCGATGACGATTGGGATTTGGTATTACAACAATTTATCCCAAAGTTTTTATCACCAGCAACAGAACAGGAATACCACTTGACCATGCTCGAATTGGTCGTAAAAATTAATGACACCCATGCTGGGTTAGTTACCCCACTTACCAGTGATTATTTTGGTATAAAACGAATTCCTTCAAAATTTAAAATTATAGCTAACAAAGCTATTCTTACCCGTTTTTATAATGATTCATTGGCACAAAAAGATGATTTGCAAATCGGAGATGTTATCACAAAAGTAAACGGAAAACCAATTGCTGAAATCCTAGAAGAAAAAAAGCCCTATATCAATGCTTCTAATGCTTCTGTACGATTACGAAATTACTCTCATGCGATATTTAATGGATCTACAGACTCTGTACATATCGATTTTGATCGAAACGGGAAATCATATCATAAATTCATTAAGAGATATACATTTAATGAATTTAATTATAAAAAACCTTCTCCTAAAAAATGGAAAATACTCGATGATCATATTGGATATGTTAATATGGGTGTTTTGGAAAAAAAAGATGTCCCTGCTATGATGGATAGCCTATTCACCACCAAAGCTATTATATTTGATATTAGAAATTATCCCAGGAAAACCATGCATTCGATTGCCGAATATTTAAATAAAGTACCTAAAGAGTTTGTAATGATCACCATACCCGACTTAAGATATCCCGGTAAATTTGTCTGGACAACTCCCCACAGCTGTGGTAAAAACAACGGAAAAGAATATACTGGAAAAGTTGTGCTATTGGTAAACGAACAAACACAAAGCCATGCAGAATTTACAACCATGTGCTTACAAACGTCTATTAATGCTACCGTAATAGGAAGTCAAACCTCTGGAGCCGATGGCAATATAAGCACTATAGAATTTGTAGGTGGGTTTAAGACAGTGATGACAGGTATTGGGATATTTTATCCTAGTGGTAAAGAAACACAAAGAATCGGAATTGTTCCTGATATAGAGATTACCCCAACCATAGAGGGGATTAGAAAAGGAAAAGACGAAGTATTAGATAAAGCTATAGCGTTTATAAATACAACCAAATCTAACATTGATTAAGTATTTGATATAGAAGTATAGTAGTAATTTTATAATGTTTATTAAATAACCCGCTAAGAATGTAAAAATTAAAAAACGTAACATTTCGTCGAGTTATGACATTCATTAAAGTAGAAGTTATACGCCCCAATTTTGCATTAAAGAGTTATACCTAGATATCGAAATAAATACATTATTAGAAAAAAAGAATTATATAAATTATACCAAATATGAGTTCATCAACAAAAACACAGCCAACAGTAAACCTTAGCAGATGGCATTATGATCCAAATGCTTTTTCTTCCGAAGAAATCGATAAGATACATGCGCTGGCAGATACAATTCCATTTAAAAAAGCAACGCTTAACTCGGGTTCTAATGACCGAGATAGTTATAGAAAAAGTGAGGTAAAATGGTTAACTCCTGAAATTGAAGGAATTGAATGGCTGTATAAAAAATTAATAGCACTCTATAAGAAAGCAAATGATGATTTTTGGCAATTTGATGTAGATGATGATTTGGGAAAACTACAATATGGAGTTTACTACAGCGATGGTGGGCATTATGACTGGCATATGGATGTAGGTACAGGAATAGCAGCCCGACGAAAGATCAGCATTGTCATACAACTTTCTGATGCAGAAGAATATGAAGGCGGATTGTTCGAACTATTTGTAGATAGAGATGTTATAGAATTTCCTAAAAAAAAGGGATCGATTACTCTATTTCCGACATATTGCATGCACCGTGTGACCCCTGTAACAGCAGGCGAACGTAGATCTTTGGTGTTATGGGTGACTGGAGCTCCTTTTAAATAAAAATGAGTGAGTAAACAAATGTATTCTCTGCCTATTTTAAAAACTTATGCTATGAAACTAAGTATATATATGTGTGCTTTCTTTATAGTACTATTTTTTTGTAAACAAATAGCTATTAGACTCTATCATTAAATTGGCTATCATGAAAAAAACACAACAACTAACTGTATTATTTCTACTATTTGTAAGTTTAATTTCGTGCAAATGGGGTTCTAAGCAAGAAACTACCAAAAAATCGGTATCTACAGTTACGCTTTCAGAAATAGAAAAAAATGCATTTCCTAAACCTATCGGAATCATAAATGATTATAGTCAGGTATTTACAAATGCTCAGAAAAGTGAGCTATCAAAAACCTTATACGACTATGATCAGGCTACAACACGACAGATTGTAGTGGTTACTGTCGATAGTATTGCTTCATATCCCAATATCCAAAAATATGCTACAGTACTTGGACAAAAATGGGGTGTAGGCACCACAGAAAAAAATAATGGTCTTATCATGGTTCTTTGTAAACCCAAAAGAAAAATTGGTATTGCAACGGGTTATGGAACAGAGCTAGTATTAACAGACGTAATTTGTAAAAAAGTAATTGATAGCACTATGATTCCAGAATTTAAAAATGGTAACTTTTACAAAGGCATTAAAAAAGGAATAGAAGATTTAATCACAAAGTGGTAATAAATACAGGGCAATTTCATTTAAAAAATGACCTGAGGCGTTATTTTTTTTATCTTTGACTTGTTGTCAAGTGCCTGACCATATACTGTCAGGGATATAAAAAAATGACAAATTCACCCAATTCTAAATTTAACACGTGTTTTCTTACTACTCATTTTTCTGATCTTCAAGACCCACGTCGTACTAATAAAGGAAATTTGAAACATAATTTTACTGACATTCTTCTTCTAGTGCTGGT
>NZ_JBFMKP010000041.1:0-42315 GCF_040786235.1 Aquimarina discodermiae | reverse complement strand
GGTAATAAACTTAACTGATCTTGATCATAGGTCTTAAAAACTACTTTTCTACTCATTCTTAAAGTTAAAAAATAACTCAAAAATCTACAAAAAAAAGACTGCCTTTTTAGACAGCCTCTTTTCGTTAAGCGTGAGTTTTAGGTTAGGGTGTGTTAATGTCTAATAGGATTAATTAGTTGGCATCATTACTGATTCTATAGTGTGAATAATCCCATTAGAAGCCTCGATATCATTAGCCATGAGTCTTCCGGCATTTCCTTTTTTATCAATTAAATATATTTTGTCATCTCGCATAGAAGCAATTATTCGGGTGCCTCCTATGGTTTTTAATTTTACACTTCCCCCATTTTCTTTTATAGCTTTGATAATATCTTGTTTATTGATCAATCCACGAAAAATATGACAATCTATAACGGCTTCTAGTTTAGAGCTATTTTCGGGTTTTTGTAGATTTTTAAGAGTTTTAGGGTGTAACTTTTTAATTGCTCCATTTAATGGGATAAAAATTGTATAAGGTCCCTGTTCTTCTAATAATTTAGGGTATTTGGTCTCTTTAAGCATTTTATGAAGCTTTGTAAAACTTACATCAATAGAGATCTTTTCATAAATCGTAGGGATCTTTTTTTCTGTAGGAATGATACTTGCTTGTGCTAATAATTGATCATTTTTAGTAGCACTTGTCTTTCTGGTCTCATTACATGAAGTAAAGATTACTAATCCAGAAATCATAAGAATGCGAAGTGACTTTGTTATATTCATGGGGTCAATTTTTATTTCAAATGTATATTTTCAAATGATAATTTCCCCATATAAATGAGTATTCGTTGAGGTTAAATTAGAAAACGTTTAGGAATAATTAACATTTATCCTTTTTGAAATAGAATAGCTAAATACTTGATAAAAGCTTTGTTTTTTAGTTAAATTAAAAAGTATTTGGCATGAAATTGATTTTTTTAGAGCTAATACAGAAACACAAATTGTAATGTGTTTTATAGGAAGGAATACTATTTCTGAGATTCTATTGTAGAGATATTGTAATTATCAGAAAACAAAGAAAAGTTGCAGGGATACTACAATTAACCTGCAACTTTTAATCTGAGTTTAACACACTCAACACTTATGCTATGTATCGCATACCTTAGAAGACTAAGTCATGTATACCTATCGCTCTATATCATAAACATATCGATCCTTTCTAAAAGGAATACAGTCTTCATAGGTATTGTTATACCGGTTGATAACCTCGCTTAGTACAATACGTTGTTTTTGTAATACGTTTTTGATTTTCTTTCTACGACTTCTAAAGATGCTCATAACAAGTTGTTTTTGATTGATTAGTTGATTTGATTGATGAACGGATTATAGGTATTACCTATATCGTCTTTTGGTATTCCAGATATATCCTCTCGATGCACTTAATTTTTGAGCTATTTGATTGTTGTTTAAAGTTTTCATAACTGTACGTTTTTTGATTGATTATTTGATTTGATTGATGAATGAATATTTATGAATACTATCTATATCGTCTTTTGTTATTCCAGATATATCCCTTTGTACTACTTAATTTTTTAGTAATTTGATTGTTGTCTAAAGTTCTCATAATAGATGTTTTTTGATTGATTATTTACTTACAAGACGCAGAGAGTTGAAATTAGTTACAGTACTATGTATAAAAAGGTACTATTTTAACATTTTTTAACAATAATACCCTTTTTTTGAGGAGTATTTACATGAAAATCATGTAATAGTCAGTGATCTATTTAGATTATTTAGGAGGTGTAGTTTAAACAAATAGTAGCCAAGGTGCTACTGTTGTAAGTTATCTTAATAAAAAAGACTTTCAATATGAAATATGAAAATATTAATAGAACGGCAACATGATACTATCGAGTTGGTAGTTGTTTTTCAAGATTCAAGAAAGAGTACTGGGAGTCAGTTTATTTATAAAATATAGTATACTATAGTAGAAAGTACGTTAATTTAAAAAGACAGTCTAAATACAGCATTAGGTGTTATTCCTAACGAAAACCGTTGAATTACTTGTTCTAAAATTACTTCGAGCTCTTCTGGTGTGCTTCCTGTAGTACCTTCTATAGCAATTCCTCCGTCATCCAGTGGTTTTCGTTCTGCTTTGTAAATTAGATTTAAAGGCTTTATTCTATTATAAATATTTAGAACAGATACTCCCAATTGCGCTTTTAATTTTTTATTTCCTGCTGTAATAGTAAAGTCATATAAAGCAGAAGCATCTAACCTATGAAAATCAGGTAGCCTTCCACTATTTATTGACCCAAAATTTACAACCCCTGCATTTTCACCATCGGCATCAATTTTTATTTCATAACTATTTACCGGGGTTGTAGGTCTTCCGGATCTAAATTGCCACCCTAATGAGAATTGCCATTTTTTTAATTGTAAGGTATTAGAAATTCTAAAGCTATGCGTAATATCATTATTACCAGGAAACTTAAAAGGAGTATCTTTCAGATTAGGAAATTGAAACGTAATATCATTATAGGTATAGCCTGCCCATATTTTGTAGTTGTTCCATCGGTATTTTAGTAATACATCCAATCCTTTTATTATGCTTTCTCCTTTCTCCAGGTTTTCTAAGGGGTTACTAAATCCACTGGTAAAAGTAGTGAGCCCTTCTAGCTCTTTATAGTAGGCATCTACATCGATATTTAGACTTTTATGATGATACAATAGCCCTCCCGAGATTTGATTACTACTTAGTAAAGGAAACTGGTTGTCATCAGATAACCTCCATAAATTATTTTCTAATCGAAGTTCGGTATGATTAAACTCTACCAGTTGAGAAATAGGTTGATTTCTTCTTTCTACAGCCGTTTTGATTCTTAACCGATCTATTAAAGGATATTCAAAATTAACACGAGGTTCGATTAAAAATTCTCCTAATGAATTGTAGTGTAAAAATCTTAGGCCTGCATTGATGAAGCCTGTGTTTTTAAATGAAAAAGTATACTCTCCAAAAAGTGCATTTTTGAGATTGGTATCATCTTGATTCGCTACTTCTTTTTCATTATCAAAAGGTTCTTCTTTACTAATGGCGATATCTAAATCTGTATAAGAGAGTTCATACCCCAGGGAAAGCTTCTGAGTCTCTTTTAAGGTAGTAGTAGATATAAATTTTAAACCAACATCTGTAATATTGTTCTCCCGAATACTAATTTCTGACAGGTCTAAGATGTTATTGCCCGTTTCATCTTTTAATTCATTATTTTGATAAAAAGAGTTGTATTCAGAAAAATAAGCGGTAAGCTCTTCTTTTTGCTTTTCACTGGTTTTGTGCTTCCAGTTTGCACTTACTCCTTTGTTTTGTGTAATTAACGAGTCTACAATTTTCTCATCTCCTCCTGTAAAATCAAAATCCAAACGATTTCTGGTATATAAACCACTTATAGATATATTATTTTTGGTATTGGGTTTTAGAATGTACTTAGCGCTCACATCGGCAAAAGCAAATTTGTTATTACTCGTCTCTGGACTAAAATCGTCATCTGTTTCCAACTCAAGAATAGTACCATTAACATCTCTGGCTACACCAAAGTTGGTAAAAATCTTATCAACATAACTATCATAGGTGGGAGTTTCTACTACATCTGCATACGATCTTCTGGCAAAAGCATATATAGCAGCTTTTTCTGATAGCGGAGCCTTTACAAATCCGTTTACCGATAAACCATCAATTTCAAATCCTCCTTTTATTTTTTGCGGAATTGCATCTCCGCTCGAGATATCGATTATACCAGAAATACGATCCCCGTAACTGGCACTCGTACCAGATCTGAAAATAGTTGCTTTTTGGGTGGCAAAAGGATTAAATAATGAGAACATACCATAAAAATAACCAGTATTGTATAGTTTAATATCATCATATAATACCAAATTTTGATCGGGAGAACCTCCTCGAATCTGTATGCCGGTAGCAGATTCATCCAAGGTAGAAATACCAGGGATTAATTGAATACTTTGAGCGATATCCGGACTTACTAATCCAGGTAAGATTCCTAATTTTTCTGTATCGAGACTTATAGAACCATCTTTGTTTCTGTCAATACCAGAGGTAATATATCCCAATACAACAACCTCATCTAATGTAGAAGATAAAAGGTTTAATCCTACTGTGATACAGGGGGCTCCTATGGTATATGCAATGTTTTCTTCATCATATCCAATAAAACGAATACGAATAGTTCCTGTTTTTGAGGGAACATTGTCAAAACTAAAATACCCGGTATCATCTGTAACAATAGCTTGATCAGGATTGATACTAATGGTAACAAATGGAATGGGGTCTTTGGTACTTGCATCAATAACATACCCGCAGATGTTTCTTTTTGGAGTAATAATGACTTGTTGTGCAGATACTTTTTCAAAAATGAGATGCGTTTGTGACGCCAATAAAGGTAGCAGTTTATCAATAGTGATGTTTTCTTGCGATAATGTTATTGTTTTCGAAACAATAAAGTCCTGACTATATGAAAAGAGTAATGAAGTTTTGGATTCGATATCCATTAATACTTCTTTAAGCGGGGTATTGGTATAAGAAACAGAAATGTTTTGTTGTGCAAAAGATAGTGTGGTAACTAGAAATACAATTGCAAATACTACGTTGTGCTTCATTTAAAAACAGTTTATTAATATGTTTTACGTTAAGAATGTGGTGAACTTCTCGTTAAGTTAGAGAGATGTTCGATCATAGTCGTGTACAAATAACAACTATAAGTGTAATCTTATAAGGGATAATTTTAAGTTGGCTTATTGCAAATATACGATAGTTTTATCTTTAGATAACGCATAAGAAACTCCCATTGGGGTTAAAGTTGATTTCAATGCTTTTTCTAAGTCATCGTGTACAAAACTACCAGTAAATACTTTAGATAAGTCTATTTCATTTGTTTGGAATGTAATATTGTATTGAATACGAATTTCATTAAGCACTTCGTTTAATGGTTTTTCTTTAAAAGTACTGATACCGTTCATCCAACTGGGTATGTTTTCTTTTGTATTTTGGTTGGTAACCACATTTTCAGAGGAGGTAATTTGATCATTTTTCTTAAGAATATGACTTTCTGAAGTAGCTATTTTATCAAATCTTACGACTCCTTCAAAGCACTTTAGCTCGAAGGTATTTGATCTGGTTTTTACATTAAACTTTGTACCAAGAACAGTTACATTACCGTGTGATGTAATGACTTCGAACCCTTTTCCTTTTTCGACTTCAAAATAGGCTTCACCTTGTAGAGAAACACTTCTGTTGTCTAACCATAAAAAGCGTTTGTGGCTTATTTTAGAATCAGCATTTAGTTGTATTTTAGATCCATCGGGTAGTGTAACGGCTAATTGCTCACCAAAGGAGGTTGTGTAACTTTTTGAAGAGTTAAATAGTGTGAATAAGCCAAAAATTACCACTATCGAAGCGGCAATGGCAAACCAGGTTCGGTAATTGGTTTTTCTTTGCTTACCAAATGTGATTTTGGTTTTTGTAGCGATAAGCGACTGCCTTTTATCTATAGGAGGCGCTTTGTACTTTTGAATTTCTTCGTTGATACGATTAAAATCCTTGAAAGCTTCAGATTTTTCGAACTCAGATGCTTCTTCCTCGCTCAATTCTCCAGCTACCCATCGGGCTATAAAAGTCTTATCTGATTCATATTTTTCCATGACACTAATTAATATATACCTTTTCGGTAAATTGTAAACTATTTAAAACCCGTTTCTAAATAGCCTTATATGTAGTATACAGCTACAAACAAGAATACCCTATTTTTTTTTAAATATTTAAATCGCTTCCCAGTAGTTTTCTAAGGGTGATAAAAGCATTACTCATTCTTCTTTCTACTGCTTTTACAGTAATATTTGTAATTTCTGCTATTTCTTTATAGGTTTTTTTATCAATTCTACTTAACAGAAAAACTTCACGTTCTTTTACAGAAAGTTTGGCAATTGCCCATTCTAGTTTTTTACGGTATTCTTCGGTTTCCATAACAAAATCGGGACTTTCATTATTGACATCGTTTCTGGGGGTAGCTTCATACCTAAGCACTACTTTTTGATGTGCAAATTCATTAAGAAGCGCATTGTTGCATATAGTGAAGATCAAATTTTTAGCTTTTTCATAGATAATCTCTGCACATTTTTTCCAAAGCTTTACAAAAGCATCCTGTGCAATATCTTCTGCCTGCTGTAAATCACCACATTTATAATATATAAAATTTCTGGCCGATTCAAAATGTGTATTGAATAGGGAATCAAAGTTTTTTTCTTCACAAACAGAACGAGACTTTTCAGACATTTTCTAAAGATAATAAGTTTTCAAAATTATTAAAATAAAATAAAATTGTAATAACGTAGAAGTTAAACTTTTGACTTAAAAACATGGATTGAGATGAGTTAAATAGTACAACTCCATGATAGAGGTATTAATAGGAGATATGTCTTCTTTCTATACCAATCCACTAATAAACTGCTCTAATTCTTGTTCTCGGGTTAATCCCATTTTTTTACGAATACGATGCCTAGAAGCTTTGATAGAGCCCATCGTTACATTTCTAATGATCATGATTTCTTTAAGACTTAGATTCATGCGCATAAGTGCACAGATCTCACGCTCAGACTTGGTAAGATCAGGGTATAATGCTCCAAGTTTTTGATAAAACTCACGGTCTAATTGCTCTATGTTATCGCTTACAAAATCAAACTTACTCTCTGTAGTAATTTGTGAACTTAGGTCGGTAATTAAAGATTGAAAATCAGAAATATCAATCGCATCGGCATATCGTTTTACCTTTTTTAGTTTTAACAGGAACTCTTGCTTAAACTGCAAACGCATTTTATTATCTGCAATCAATTGTTTGGTCTGGTAGGTAGTATGCTTTAGTTGTTCGTCTAATAATTCTTTTTCTAGTTGTTCTTTTTTAAAACGTTCCCGGTTTAATTTTCTACGGTTATTGACGATGATCAATAAGATGATGATTCCTGCAGAAGCCAAAAGTAACAACGTAATATAAAGTCGGTTGGTGGCTTGTTCAGCTTCGTTTTTTAGCTTGAGTTCTTTTTTTTCACTGACAAACTGAAGGCTATCTGCCAGTTTTTCTTTCTGAAATTTATGATTTAACTCCAGGGCAGTGATCTTTTTAGCATTTTTTACATTGAAAATAGAATCATAATAAAATTTATGAGTTTTATAATACCCGAACGCATGTTTATAATCTCCCTTTTTTTCATAAATATGACTATGTAATTGGTAAATAAGAGGAAGCTTAGAAGTACCTCCATACTCTTTGGCATGGTTTAACGCTTCCTCTACATAGGCAATAGCTTCCTGATGCTTACCCAGGTCAGAATGTATTTTGGCAAGATGCATTAAATTATTGATGGTGAAATTGTAATCTTTTGTAGAGTTAAAAAGACCTAAATTTTCTTTATAAATCTTAATAGCTTCTTTGTAATTACCAGTAGTATAATAGATAGCAGCAATATTGTCATTACATTTTGCTTTACCCTTAAGCGTAGGGTAATACTTCTTAGAAAATTGATAACAATACATAGCAGAATCATTCTGCTTGTTATAATAATAGATGACTCCAAGCATATTATAGGTTCTTGCCAACTGTGTGCTATCTATTTTGCTTTGTTGTAGGGCAATAGACTTTTTAAAATACGATTTGGACTTATCATATTCTTTTTGATATCGAAATATCATGGCTATATTATGGTAGCTTTGAGCAATTTCAAAAGAATCCTGTAACTGTTCTCTGATTTCTAAGGCTTGTAATCGTAGTGCCAGGGAATTATTGTAGTTAGTTTGTCTGGATTCATATTTTCCTAATACATCCAGAACACGTGCTTTTTTTGCTAAAAAATAAGGAGAAGGAGTTTTGATACCTTCGATAAGTTGTAGAGTTTGATTCATCAAATCTCTTCCCTGATCAATGTTATGTTTTTCTACAACTCTGGTAAGCTCGATCAGGTAATGCACTTTTAAAGAATCATTGGCTGCAGTATCTACTTTGTGTCTTAGATCTATCTCTAAACTGTCTTGTTGTATCTGTCCTTTTACAGGAAGTAAAAACAATAGCAAGACCATCAACAACAAAACTCTCATGGGGTATAGGGGGATTAATAGCATACTACAAATATAAGAATATTGGTGAAAAGCAGCTCAACTGTTGTTTTTGATATTTCTTCGAAACCCTTATGAACAAAGGGGTGAAACTTTTTGTAACCATAAAAACAACTCCCATCCCGGTACAGATTTGTACTATTGCCTATTGAATTGCGAATATTTTTTTAACCTACAAGTTCCCTTTATATGAAAAAACGACTACTATTATTTTTTGTGGTGTTTTATACGATAGGAAGTAGTACTTCCGAAGTAGCTGCAAAAATTCTTAATGAGCCCCTTAAAGAAGAATTTTTTACACCACAGATGAGTATCATCAGCCCAGACGGCATGACCGTTATACCCAATGGTGATACAACTCCTGATCTAATAAAGGGGACACTGTATTTCGAAACCGGAACAGGTAACTCAGAAAAGACGCCTTTTACCATTCAAAACAGCGGCGACAGTGATTTAAATATTTCGAATATTACCGTTACCGGAGCCAATGCTTCAGATTTTGTGCTCAATGACATGTGGCCAGTCACGGTATTAAACGGAACATCAGAATTTATTGAAGTAAGTTTTGCACCACAATCGGCTGGAGTAAAAAACGCCGTAGTAACGATTACCAGTGATGATCCTACTAATCCGGTCTATACCTTTGCCATACAAGGAACCGCATTCGAAGGTGCTACAGGATTACATTTTGATGGTGTTAATGACAACGTTACGTTCAATAATGGTAACTATAGCCTGAGCGATGATTTTACCATCGAACTTTGGATAAAACCCGAAATTTCTGGTACAGGAGAGCATTTTATACTAGATAATCATACCGGTAGTACAGGATATAATTTACGTATCGATATGACCTCGCAATTACACTTTAACTTTTTTACCTCGAGTGGTGCTAAAAACCTAATGACTCCGCCGATAGTAAATAATCAATGGCAACATGTTGTAATTGTATATAATGGTACTAATTATAGAATATTTATTAATGATACAGAAGAAAACAGGGTAACACTCTCTGAAGCTATTGTAGATAGTAGTAATAATCTAACCATGGGAAGTGCCATGGGCGGAGGAGAACATTATGCCGGCGCCATAGACGAGCTTCGTGTATGGGATAAAGCGCTTTCTACCTGTAGACTTTCGAGCCAGGCAAATTGCCAGTTAACAGGAAGTGAAAGTGATTTAATCACGTATTATAATTTTAATAATGGAGAAGTTAACGGAAATAACTTTCCTGAATATGGTCTATTAGATCCCAATCATACCATTACTTCAGGGATCCCTCCTCAAGGAACATTAAATAATTTTGGACTAACAGGTGGTACATCCAACTGGATAGATGCTACTGCCAATGGAGTTTCAGGAACGTGTACCACATATAACGAACCTATTATAGGAATTACGTCAAACAGTAACGCCATTACTAATGGAGATACCACTATAACTACGAATAACAACACCTCTTTCGGAAATGTACAGTTAACACAGGCAGAACCTGCTGATTATACCATTAGCAATACGGGAGATAGTACATTAAATATTTCAAATATTGTGATCGACGGAGCTTCTGACTTTACCATTATAGAATCGCCAACTACAGTTGCAGCAGGTGCATCAGAAAATTTACGTATCCTTTTTACACCAGCTTCTATCGGAACCAAAAATGCAACGGTTCGTATTCTAAATGATACCTGTGACGATGCTACTTTTGAGTTTGCAATAGAGGGAACTGGTTTTATCCCTGCAACTGGATTAAGTTTTGACGGAACAGATGATCATATTAGTATTAATCATAATACTGCATTCAATACAAATACTTTTACAATAGAAGCATACTTTAGAGCAACATCTACAGCAGCGGGACAAGGCATTATATGTAAGTATGATACGACGGACATTAATGGGTTCTGTTTGTACTTAAACAGTTCTGGAAGGTTACAATTTGAGTACGCAGTACCAAACATTGAATCAACTAGTTCATCTGGTGCTTCTGGGCTTAATGATGGTAACTGGCACCATATCGCTTTAGCATTTGGAGATGGAAAGGTTATATTTTATATAGATGGTGTACTAGACAATGAGATTACTTTTAATAATATTCCAGATGACCCAACAAACACAGAATCACTTTACATAGGGTATTCTACGTTTAATAACGTTTATTTTAACGGAGATATAGACGAAGTACGTTATTGGTCTAGAACACTATGTTCAGATGAAATTATAGCACAGCAAAGCTGTGAATTAGCAGGAAATGAATCTGGATTAGTAGCTTACTATGACCTAAATGAAGGTAATGTTAGTGCTAATAATGCTACAGAAACAACTGTTGATGATGCTACCTCAAACAATTTAGACGGAACTTTAACAAATTTTGCATTAACAGGGAGTACTTCTAACTGGATAGATACGACGGCAAATGGTATTTCAGGAAATTGTTCAATTGCGATCCCAGAAATTAATGTACAAGGTAATGGTAATGATATTTTGAATGGGGATACGACTCCTGGCACTACCGATAATACAGATGCAGGAAGTGTCAATGTAGGTAGTGCCAAAGAAATGAGTTTCTTTGTGCGTAATACAGATGGTTCTGCTGCATTGAATATCGATGGTGTGATACTTACAGGGGATACAGATGATTTTACCATTACTCGAACCCCCCATAATAATCCTATACCAGCAACTGAATCTGCTTCATTAAAAATAGAGTTTACACCGACTTCGGGTGGTACAAAAACAGCTACGGTAATTATCGATAGTGATGATTGTGATGAGCCTTCATATAGTTTTACTATACAAGGAACTGGAATTCCTCCCGGAACTGGTTTAGATTTTGACGGCGCTAACGATTTGGTAACCATCCCACACAATGCCTCACAGAATAACTTGAATTTTTCTGTAGATTTCTGGATCAAAACTACCGATGGATTAGGAGGGGTCATCAATAAGTTTACCCCAGATGATAACAACGGGTGGCGTATTAACCTGGATGGAGGTAGAATAGAATTTTATTACTATGCCAGCGCGACCAATTATACTACGAGATTATTAAGCCCGACAACAAAAGTAGATGATGGGGATTGGCATCACGTAGCAGTTACGTTGAACTCTGGAAACGCCAGATGTTATATTGATGGTGAACTAGCAAGAAGTACCGGATGGAATGGAACCGCAACTGCAACTACGACTACTGCGAATATTCAACTAGGATACGCTGTTGCAGATTCACCTAGTGGTGATACGGGAGGTTATTTCGATGGTCAGTTAGACGAATTACGTATATGGACAAAAACATTAAGTGCATTTGAGGTAACACAACTTAATGGATGTACAACAGATATTTCTCAATCTAATTTAATAGCCAGCTATAATTTTAATGCAGGTATTGCAGCAGCAGATAATAGTGGGTTAACCACCTTAGCCGATAATTCTGGTAACAGCTATAACGGAACGTTATCCAATTTTGCATTAACAGGTGCAACCAGTAACTGGATTGATGCATCTGGTAATAATGTCTCAGGAAGTTGTGATTGTGTTGTCACTGGAGGTGTTACCTTAACTACGCAAGCAGAAGTAGATAATTATATAACTAATACGTTGGGTAACTGTGGGGTTATAGAAGGAAATGTAACGATCAACGGAACCATTACTGATCTGTCTGGGTTTTCTAATGTACATACCATTTTTGGGGATTTGTATTTAGAAGGGAATATTGTAGATGATCTGTCAGGATTTAATGCATTGACCACTATTGATGGAAATTTTACTTTAAAAAACATGTCTAACACTACCTCAATTGCTGATTTTTCTAATATTACAGACTTGGGAGGTAATTTTGAAGTTAATAATCTGGATCAATTAACTGACATATCAATTCTGAATCAAGTTACTTCTATTTCGAACATAACGATTACGGGTAATGGAATGCTATCAACGATTGCTTTTGATGAATTGCAAACCATGAGTTCAAGACTTTCTGTAACCTTTAATGGACAGCTAAGCGCTATTTCAGTTCCTAAACTTACCCAGATGAGTGGTGAATTTAGAATGAATAATAATGGTGCTACCATGACTAGTCTTACATTACCTGTTCTGGAGAGTACAGGAAATTTCCTAATTGCAGATATGTATGGTTTACAATCTATAAACGCTCCAGAGTTGCTAACGGTTACAGGTCGTATTTCTATTGGTAGTTGCGTTGCTTTAACTACGCTTACGCTTCCAAAACTAACCAGTATTGGAAACGATTTTTCTATAGATAACTCTTCATTACTGAACTCCATAACAGCAACAGTGTTAAGTACCATAAGTGGTGCTGCCCTATTTCATGATATGGCCGTGACTGATTTATCATTTTTATCAAGTGTTACAAGTATTGGAGGAGGCCTTTCTTTAACCGATATGACCGTTCTTAATACTATTCAGGGAATGGATAATTTAACAACTTTTGGTGGTTTCAATATATCAGATTGTGATTTGGTAACTAACCTGGAGGGCTTTCCTAAATTGGCTGTTACTTCTATAAACTCATTAAATATTGCTGAAAATGAATTAATCACGACATTCGATAATTCTTTCTTAACATCGTTAACTTCTATTGGGATTCTGGGAATTAGTTTTAACGGAAATCTGCTAGAAATTGATGCCTTACAAAATGTAGCTTCCCTTACAGGAAGTGATTCAACAATAAGAAATAATGATAGTTTACAGAGTGTGAACCTATACGCCCTTAGAAATGTTAGCAATAATTTGATTATCCAAAATCAGAGTAGTGCAATTACGAATCTATGTGGTTTGTATGATTATGTTACTATCGGAGATGGTGCTACGACCTTAACATTTCAGGGGACTAATCAAACTGCCTGGGACAGTGTACAGGATATTACTGATAATTGCGAAACCCCTATCATTACACTTATAGGTGACAATCCACAGACGATTGAATTGGGAGACGGATATACAGAGCTGGGAGCTACTACCAGCGATAGTTCTACAGTCATTATTGATAGTTCTGATTTTACCGATGCGGTAGGAAGTTATACGATTACTTATAATGCAGTAGGATTGTTAGGTAATAATGCTGCCGAGGTGACCAGAACGGTCGATGTAGTCGATACCACTGCACCGGTGATTACCTTGACTGGAAACAATCCACAAACCATAGAATTGGGAGATGGATATACCGAGTTGGGCGCTACAACAGATGATGGCACCATGGTAGTCATAGATACTTCAGACTTTACCGATGCAGTAGGAAGCTATACAATAACTTATAATGCTACCGATGCTTCTGGGAATGGTGCTACAGAAGTAACCCGAACCGTTGAAGTGGTCGATACCACTGCACCGATAATTACCCTAACAGGAGACAATCCACAAACCATAGAATTAGGAGATGGGTATACCGAGCTGGGTGCTACTGCAGACGATGGTAGTATGGTGGTTATAGATGCTTCAGACTTTACCGATGCGGTAGGAAGTTATACGATTACTTACAATGCAACCGATGCCTCAGGAAATAATGCTGTAGAAGTAACCCGAACCGTTAATGTTGGTGATACCACTGCACCAGTGATTACGCTAACAGGAGCGAACCCACAAACGATCGAATTAGGAGATGGATATACCGAGCTGGTTGCTACGGTAGATGATGGTAGTGCGGTGGTCATAGATACTTCAGATTTTACCGATGCGGTAGGAAGTTATACCATAACCTATAATGCAACCGATGCTTCGGGTAATAATGCTACAGAAGTGACTCGAACGGTGGATGTAGTTGATACGACTGCACCCGTCATTACTCTAACAGGCGCTAATCCACAAACCATCGAATTGGGTGATGGATATACTGAGTTGGGAGCTACTATAGACGATGGCAGTATGATTATCATAGACACTTCCGATTTTACAGATGCTATAGGAAGCTATACCATAACTTATAATGCTACCGATGCTTCGGGTAATACAGCTACAGAAGTAACTCGAACAGTTGATGTGGTGGATACGACTGCCCCGGTCATTACCCTAACAGGAGCTAATCCTCAATTTATAGTAGTAGGTGATGGATATACCGAGTTGGGCGCTACTACAGATGATGGTAGTATGGTGGTGATAGACGCTTCAGCTTTTGTAGATGCCTTGGGTGACTATACCATTACTTATAATGCTACTGATGTTTCGGGGAATATGGCTATAGAAGCAACCCGAACAGTGAGTGTCGTTCTGGTGTGTCCTTTATTGGATTTGCCAGCAGATAACTTTAATATTCAGGTTTCGGGAGAAACTTGTACCGATAAGAATAATGGAGGAATAACAATCAATGCAGCAGAGGCATTAGATTATGTTGCTCAGATAAATAATCAAACCTATAGTTTTAGCTCGACATTAGAAGTGACTGATTTAGCTCCGGGAACTTATCCCGTTTGTATTACCGTTGATGGAATTTCAAATTGCGAGCAATGCTATGAAATCACTATTCAGGAAGGAGTAACATTAGCAGGAAAGACTACAATAGATACGAACAATTCGTCAAACAAAATGTTAATAAACATCGAATCGGGTACAGCACCTTATACGCTTAGTATTAATGATAACGTCATTGCAGAATACCAAGATACTTCCTTTTCTGTAGACGTAAAACATGGGGATATTGTTGAGGTATCTTCTGGTAAAAGTTGTGAAGGGAAACTAGCTGCCAAAGTAGATTTGTTAGATCAGATCAGCATAGCACCTAACCCTACCTCGGGAGTATTGCTACTTACTATTCCGCAGATCACATCAAGCACGGTTTCAGTAGACATCTATAATACCGTAGGGGTAAAGGTAACTTCTGGGTTTTATACCGTTACTTCTGGTCAGGCCACGATATCGTTAGAAGCCCTACCAGTTGGAGTCTATTTTATGACCCTTAATGAAGCAACTTTAGGAACATTTAAAATCGTAAAACAATGAGAAAAATTTATGTAGTTCTGTATAGTGCCATGATGCTTTTTTCTTGTCATGGTGATGATGATTTTTCATCAACTACGAATCCACCAGTGACCAATACAGCACCGTCAACTCCAGCATTGATATTTCCGGTAAACAGTCAAACCTGTACCGCTCACAATCTGGAATTAAACTGGGGGCTGGCTAGTGATCCAGATGGAGATACGGTAAGTTATGTTGTTGAAGTTGCAACCAACAGTGATTTTTCAACCTTGTTTTTAAACGAAAATACAACAACTACTAACCAAACAGTTACCCTCGAAAAAGGTGTGATTTATTACTGGAGGGTAAAAGCTATAGACAGTGAAGAGAATGAAAGTGAATATGCTACCGCCCAAACATTTTTTACAGAACCCAATGCTCCTATACATAGATTACCGGCCGTTCCTATAGTAACAAGTCCGTCGTTAGGCGCCTCTTTATCTGGGAGTACGACCAATTTAGCATGGACTGCAGAGGCTACCAATGGAGATGAATTGTTGTATGATCTTTATTTTGGAGATACCAATCCGCCAGTATTATATGCAGAAGATATAGCGGTAAATTCGGCAAGTATATCCGTTGTAGCAAATACCCGATATTATTGGAGAGTGATCGTTAAAGATGCTTATCAAAACGCTACTATTGGACAGATATGGAATTTTGAAACAGAATAATAATATCAATTAGTATTTACATTGTAATTTTTATAAGCCATCGGTAACCCCGGTGGCTTTTTGTCTTTTAACTTCTCAAAAAGGGATGTCATTCTGCACTTGATGCGGAATCCATTATCATATTTTGAATACTCGCCTATAGTTTATCCCAAGTTCTTCAAAGGGCAGTGTAAAGAACTATGTTATGAATGTGTGTAGATATATAAAATAAAAATAGGGTATATAGATACTTAACTGTATAACATATAGAAATAAATAAGATAGTATCTCAAAATAATAATAATACCAGTTATACTTTGAATTTACTGTTAAAGAAAATGAGCTATTTTTTGTTTATGAGAAGAAGAAAAAATAAGCATAGCAGTAGTTACGGTTCTTTTTTATTCTGAAACAGAAACGAAAAAGAGTATTTTATTACGGTAAATTCAAAGTGTAAATGGTATAAATGCCCCTTGTATGATGAAAAAACTACTATTCCCTTTTTTAGTATTATTGATCAATGTTTATACCTATGCGCAAACATTTAGCGAACTCGCTACAGCAAATTTAACCGATGTAACTCAAAGTGATGTAGCTTGGGGAGATTATGACAATGATGGAGACTTAGATGTATTATTAACTGGTAGGGCAGGAAGTCCTAGAGTATCAAAAGTATATACCAATACAGCAGGAACGTTTACCGAGCTTGCTACAGCAAACTTAACAGGAGTAAATAATAGTGCTGTAGCCTGGGGGGATTATGATAACGATGGAGATTTAGACATACTATTGACTGGCTTGACAGGAAGTACACCCATTTCAAAAATATACACCAATACAGCAGGAACTTTTACAGAACTAGCTACAGCAAATTTAACCGGAGTACATTATGGTGCTGTAGCTTGGGGCGATTATGATAATGATGGGGATTTGGATATCCTATTAACAGGAAATACAGGAAGTACGGGAGTTTCAAAGATATATACCAATACAGCAGGAATTTTTACAGAACTAGCCACAGCAAACTTAACAGCAGTAACAGATAGTGCAGTAGCTTGGGGAGACTATGATAATGATGGAGATCTAGATATTTTGCTAACTGGGTATACAGGAAGTGTAGGGATTTCGAAAATATATACCAATACGACAGGAACCTTTACCGAACTAGCAACAGCGAATTTGGCACAAGTATCTTTTAGTTCTGTAGCTTGGGGAGATTATGATAATGATGGGGATTTGGATATTGTATTAACCGGTATTGAGGGGGTGAACACAAGTATTTCGAAAATATACACCAATACAGCAGGGACTTTTGCCGAACTTGCCACTGCAAACTTAACAGGAGTTAATGTTGGTGCTGCAAGTTGGGGAGATTATGACAATGATGGAGATTTAGATGTTTTGTTGAATGGCTGGACACCAAGTGGAAACATTTCAAAAATATACACCAATACGGCAGGTACTTTTACTGAGCTTGCTACGGCAAATTTACCAGGCGTTGCATTTGGTTGTTCTGTTTGGGGAGATT
This sequence comes from Aquimarina discodermiae, assembly GCF_040786235.1. NCBI lineage: Bacteria > Pseudomonadati > Bacteroidota > Flavobacteriia > Flavobacteriales > Flavobacteriaceae > Aquimarina > Aquimarina discodermiae. Next base: position 25,016 of record NZ_JBFMKP010000041.1, on the reverse strand, counting down.
ATGATAATGATGGGGATTTAGATATATTAGTAACGGGAGAATTTCCTACAACCTCAAAAATATTTACCAACAATACAGTTACCCCCAATACAGTTCCTACTGCACCTACTACTCCAACAGCAATTGTAAATAAAGACGAGGTTACCTTAAGTTGGACAGCAAGTACCGATGCAGAAACACTTAGTAATGGTTTAAGTTATAACGTATATATAAAAGAAGCACCAGTAGGATCACCTGTGTATGCTATAATACCATTGGCACAAGAAAATAATGGTTGGCGTAAACTCCCTGTTTTGGGCAATGCACAACAAAATACTTCATACACCTGGAAACTACCACAGCAATATCATGGTTCAAATACTAACTTTACTTTTAAAGTACAAGCTATTGATCATAGTTTTGCAGGTTCTGCGTTTTCTGCCGAGGGTACTTTTAGTGTAGATTTAAGACCGTTTACTGAACTTAATACTGCAAACTTAATGGATTTGCTTAATAGTTCAGTATCATGGGGAGATTATGATAACGACGGAGATTTGGATATACTTTTAATAGGGCAGGATTCACCAGCAACACTTAATGCATACTCTAAAATATATACGAATAATAATGGGACTTTTACAGAGCTTACTTCGGCTAATTTACAAGGTTTGAATTACAGTAAGGGAGCCTGGGGAGATTATGATAATGATGGGGATTTGGATGTATTAATAACGGGTTCTACAGGTAGTTTTTCAGGAATAACAAAAATATATACCAACACTAATGGAGTTTTTACTGAAGATACTGGTGCCAATTTACCAAACGTTGCGGGTGGTTCAGTAGTCTGGGGGGATTATGATAATGATGGCGATTTAGATGTTTTAATAACAAGACCATCTAAATCAGAAATTTATACAAATGATAATGGAGTCTTTTCAGAACTTGCTACTGCAAATTTATTAGGGGTTAGTGATAGCTTTGCCACATGGGGCGATTATGATAGTGATGGCGATTTAGATATTTTATTAACAGGATATACCGGGAGTACAGATGTATCAAAAATATATACCAATACTAATGGAGTTTTTACAGAACTTACTTCGGCAAATTTAACAGGGGTATCTTATAGTCATGTAGCTTGGGGCGATTATGATAATGATGGCGATTTGGATATTTTAATGGCAGGGCTTACAGGAAGTACTACAGTTTCAAAAATATATACCAACAATGCAGGTACTTTTACAGAATTGGTTACTGCGAATTTACCGGGAGTTCAATACAGCTCAGTTGCTTGGGGCGATTATGATAATGATGGCGACTTAGATGTGTTACTCTTTGGATTAAATAGTGGTATTCCTATTACTAAGATATATACCAATAATTCAGGTGTTTTTTCTGAATTAATTTCTGCAAGTTTAACTAGTGGATTTAATGGTAATGCTACTTGGGGTGATTACGATAATGATGGAGATTTGGATATATTAGTGTCTGGAGATAAGTCTCTTGGGGTAGGTTTTTCAAAAATATATACTAATAATACGCTTATTTCTAATACACCACCTACAGCACCTACGAATCCAACGGCTTTGGTAAATGGAAATGAAGTAACCTTAAGCTGGACAGCCAGTACCGATGCAGAAACACCTAGTAGTGGATTAAGTTATAATGTGTTTATAAAAGAGAGTCCGGTAGGATCTCCTGCGTATGTAAAATCTCCAATGGCACAGGAAAATGATGGATGGAGAAAGTTACCAGCTATAGGTAATGCACAACAAAACACTTCTTATATATGGAAATTGCCCGAAGAGTATCGTAATACAAACAAAGATTTTACTTTTAAAATACAGGCTATTGACCACAGTTTTGCTGGCTCAGAATTTTCTACAGAAGGTACTTTTAGTATTGTAGATTTAAGAAAGTTTATAGAATTGGGTACTGCCAATTTAACGAACGTTTTTCAAAGTGCTGTAGCCTGGGGTGATTATGATAACGATGGGGATTTAGATCTATTAGTAACCGGTAAAAAATCAATTTCCGTATCTACCGATCCTATTTCAACAATCTATACGAATACTAACGGAACTTTTACAGCATTAGCTACGGCAAATTTGATAGGAGTACAATCAGGAGCTGTAGCATGGGGCGATTATGATAACGATGGAGATTTAGATATACTCTTAACTGGTTTAGCTGCTGGCAATATAAATGTAGCAAAAATATATACGAATAATGGAGGGAGTTTTACAGAGTTAGCAACTGCTAACTTGCCAGGAATCGCTTTTGGAGATGTAGCTTGGGGCGATTATGATAATGATGGAGATTTGGATATATTCTTAACGGGAGGTATTTCTAAAATATTTACCAATGATGCAGGAACTTTTACAGAACTCGCTACTGCTAGTTTCCCAAGATTAAGTAGCGGTTCGGTAGATTGGGGCGATTATGATAATGATGGAGATTTAGATATACTATTAACAGGATATACAGGGAGTTTAGATATATCAAAAATCTATACCAATACCAATGGAGTTTTTACAGAACTTACCTCAGCGAATTTGACTGGAGTATCCTACAGTTCAACAGCTTGGGGCGATTATGATAATGATGGAGATTTAGATGTTTTATTGTCTGGATACACAGGAAGCGCTAGAGTGACAAAAATATACACCAATACAGCAGGAAGCTTTACCGAACTTGCAACTGCCAATTTATTAGGGGTGCAAGAAGGTTCTATAGCTTGGGGCGATTATGATAATGATGGCGATTTAGATATATTATTAACAGGTTCTGGGGGTAGTGCCTCAACCAGAATATATACAAATACTGCGGGTGTTTTTACTCACCTTATCACTAATGACTTACCAGGCTTAGTGGTTAGTGATGCCGTTTGGGGCGATTATGATAATGATGGAGATTTAGATATCGCATTGGCAGGGGTTACAAACAGTTCTTTCTTTTCAAAAATATTCACTAACAATATTGCAACTGCAAATACAGCACCTACAGCACCAACAAATCCAACTGCTGTGGTAAATGGAGATACCGTAACCTTAAACTGGACAGCTAGTACCGATACAGAAACTCCTGGTAGTGGATTAAGTTATAATGTATATATAAAAGATGCTTCGATAAGCTCAGCATACATAGTTAGTCCAATGGCACAAGAAAATGACGGGTGGCGTAAACTTCCTGCTATAGGTAATGTAGGACAAGGTACCAGTTACCTATATAAATTGACTGTTGCTTGTACTGCTAATTACACCTTTAAAGTACAGGCCATAGACCATAGTTTTGCGGGATCAGCTTTTTCTGCCGAAGGGAGTTTTAGTACTGTAGATACAACTAAACCAACAGTAGTTACTCAAGATATTATTATACAATTGGACGTGACAGGAAATGCTAGTATTACTTCAGCTCAAATCGATAATGGTTCTTCAGATAACTGCGGAATCCAATCGATGAGTTTAGATATAACATCTTTTGATTGCACTCATGTTGGAGCAAACACAGTTACTTTAACCGTAACCGATATCAATGGAAATTCGGATACTAATACTGCTACAGTAACCATAGAAGATAACATTGCACCAAGTGTAGTTACTCAAGATATCACCGTACAGTTAGATGCTTCAGGAAATGCAAGTATCACACCTGCACAAATTGATAATGGTTCATCAGATGCCTGTGGGATTCAATCGATGAGTATAGATACAACTGCTTTTGATTGTACTATGGTCGGAACAAATACAGTGACGTTAACAGTAACAGACGTGAATGGAAACTCGGATACCAATACCGCTACAGTAACTGTAGAAGATAACATTGCGCCAAGTGTAATCACGCAAGATATTACAGTGCAACTAGATGCTTCAGGAAATGTAAGTATCACGCCAGCGCAGATCGATGATCGTTCCTCAGATGCATGCGGAATCCAATCGATGAGTCTAGACACTACTACTTTCGATTGTACCCATGTAGGAATAAATACAGTTACTTTAACCGTAACAGATGTCAATGGAAATACAGATACTAATACCGCTACAGTCACAGTAGAAGATAACATTGCACCAAGCGTAGTTACACAAAACATCACGGTACAGTTAGATACTACAGGAAATGCGAGTATCACACCTGCTCAAATTGATAATGGTTCTTCAGATAACTGTGGGATTCAATCGATGAGTTTGGATGTAACGTCATTTGATTGTACTCATGTTGGAGTAAATACAGTGACCTTAACAGTAACTGATGTTAATGGCAATTCAGATGCTAATACTGCTATTGTAACCGTTGAAGATAGGATTGTCCCTATGGTGAATTGTGTAGCGCCATTTACGTTACCATTAGATGCTACTGGCAATGCCGTTATTACTACTTCTGATATCGATATTGGTAATACTGATAATTGCGGTGTGGCTTCAATGAGTATTGATACAACTACTTTTGATTGTACTACTGTTGGAGATAATATCGTAACCCTTACCATTACTGATGCCTCAGGAAATGTAAATACCTGTTCGACTATAGTAACCGTTGTAGATACGATTGCTCCTGTGGCTACTTGTGTAGCTCCCTTTACCGTACCTCTGGATGCTACAGGTAATGCTGTGCTTTCTCCTCAGGATATCGATTTAGGATCTATAGATGAATGTAATCTGGCAAGTTTGAGCATAGATCGACAACTATTCACACTCGATGATCTGGGAGCGCATACAATAATATTAACAGTGACCGACCATGGAGGCAATATGAGTAGCTGTACCACTGTAATCACTGTGGTAGATATAACCCCGCCGGTCATTACGTTATTAGGAGATGATCCTCAAATCATTTTTCTGGGAGATCCTTATGAAGAATTAAGTGCCGTTACAGACGATGGGTCTTCTGTTAATATAGATAACTCAGAGTATCAGAGTGAATTAGGAGAATACATCATTCGATATAGTGCCACTGATCCTTCTGGAAATCGATCTGAAGTAACAAGAAAGGTAATTGTACAGGAACGAGATGAGTTTATTTTTGAAATATACCCCAATCCGGCAATAGATCATTTCATAATCATAGGATCAAAGGATATGGATTTCTTTGAAGTCTATGATACTTCAGGACGAAAAATACAAAGTTATCCCAAAGAATTTGTCGGGCAGCGTATTCCTGTAGATCAATACCCGACCGGTATGTATTGGATAAAAGCCAACTTAGGATCCAAAGGCGTAGAATACAAACAAATCATGATAAAGAATAGATAAACCGATTGGATACCAATTGGATTTTTAGAACCTTATTAGAATTACGAAAAATAAAATAGGGTATCTAAAAACTTAACTGTATATGATATGATGCCATAAGTAATATGGCATCAAAATATCAAAACATTAATAATAAGCAGCCCTATTATGGTTCAAAATTACCCTAGTTTAGTAAACAAAGAACGACTAAAATATCTAAGATGGATTTTATATCTGATAATAGTTATCTTATCACAACAAAGTTATGCTCAACAATCGTTTAATTATCAGGCAGCAGTTCGAGATGCACAAGGAAACCCAATAGCAAATCAAGAGATTGGGGTGCAAATTACCTTACTTCAAAATAGTGCAACGGGTGCCAATATATATGAAGAAACACATACGATAACCTCAAATGGGCAAGGTATCATTGCTTTGGCAGTGGGCACAGGAACAACCCAGGATAATTTTATGGATATAGATTGGAGTACACAAAATTATTGGCTTCAAGTAGCCATAGACAGTACAGGTGGTTCTACTTATCAGATTTTAGGAGCGACACAGTTACAATCTGTACCTTATGCTAATTATGCCACAAACGGACCAGATGCTGACCCATTAAATGAAATAGAATTACCAATAGGAGGAGCTAACGGACAAGTTTTAGTAACTGATGGCTCTGGTAATTATAGTTGGGTAACCGATAAAGTAGATGATGCCGATGCCGATGCTACCAACGAGATCGAATTACCAATAGGAGGAACGAATGGTCAGGTTTTAGTAACCGATGGCTCTGGTAATTATAGTTGGGTAACCGATAAAGTAGATGATGCCGATGCCGATGCTACCAACGAGATTGAATTACCAACAGGAGGAACGAATGGTCAGATTTTAGTAACCGATGGCTCTGGTAATTATAGTTGGGTAACCGATAAAGTAGATGATGCCGATGCCGATGCTACCAACGAGATTGAATTACCAACAGGAGGAACGAATGGTCAGGTTTTAGTAACCGATGGGTCTGGTAACTACAGTTGGGTAACCGATAAAGTAGATGATGCTGATGCTGATGCTACCAATGAGATTGAATTACCTACGGGAGGAACCAACGGACAAGTTTTAGTAACTGATGGTTCTGGTAATTACAGTTGGGTAACCGATAAAGTAGATGACGCTGATGCTGATGCTACTAATGAAATAGAATTACCAACAGGTGGAGCTAATGGACAAGTTTTAGTAACCGATGGATCTGGTAACTATAGTTGGGTAACCGATAAAGTAGAGGATGCCGATGCTGACGCTACCAATGAGATTGAATTACCAACAGGAGGAACGAATGGTCAGGTTTTAGTAACCGATGGTTTTGGCAACTACAGTTGGGTAACTGATAAAGTAAATGACGCAGATGCCGATGCTACCAATGAAATAGAATTACCAACAGGAGGAACGACTGGTCAGGTTTTAGTAACTGATGGTTCTGGCAGCTATAGTTGGGTAACCGATCAGGTTGATGATGGTGATACCGATGCTACCAATGAGATAGAATTGCCAACAGGCGGTACTAATGGGCAAATACTACGAACCGATGGTAGTGGAAACTATAGTTGGGTGACTGACGCACAAGGAGCATTTAGTACTACAAATAATATCACCAGTAATACCTCTGGCACAATTGCTACAGATGACTTTGTGTTTGGAAGTTCGCAACTTAACGATATACAAAACAATGCCTCAGATAATATCAGAATGTATTTTGATAAAAGTAAAGGAGCTTTTAGAGCAGGTAGTGCTGTGGCTTCAGATGGATTTACAGGAGATTGGGATGATCCCAACGTGGGAACGTTTTCTGCAGCTTTTGGACGAGGAAATCTTGTGCAAGGAACGGCTGCGGTAGCTTTTGGAAGCTATAATAACTCAGGAGGAGAAAATGCTTTTTCTGCTGGGTATAATAATTTATCTTCTCGTTTTGCTTCTATTTCATTAGGAGCAGATAATAGTACTTCTGGTAATTATGCCGTTGGTATAGGACGAGGAACACAATCTACCAGTTATGGGCAATATACCATTGGGTTGTTTAGTGAGTTTGTAAACGGAAACGATGCAGCTTACATTGCTACAGATCCTTTATTTATTATAGGTAATGGGCTTAGTGATGGAAATAGAACTAATGCGTTGGTGATGCGTAAAAACGGGAATACGCAGTTAAATGGTTCTTTAACAATTGATGGAGATAATAAAGGAGCTGGTGCAGGTTATACGCTACCAGCGCAAGATGGAACAGCTAATCAAATTATGACAACCGATGGAGCGGGTAATGTATCATGGTCTAATGCGTCTTCTGGAAATACACTTCCTTCTGGAGGAACCAACGGACAAATTTTAGGAGTTTCTGCATTAGGAGTACAATGGCTGGATAGTGATGAAGTAATCTTGGATAATAGCACTACCAATGAGATCGAATTACCCGTAGGAGGATCAAATGGACAGATATTACGTACCGATGGTAGCGGTAATTATAGTTGGGTAAATGATAATGTGAATGATGGTGATGTAGATTCTACTAATGAAATCGAATTACCCGTAGGAGGAACTAACGGTCAGATATTGCGTACCGATGGTAGTGGTAACTATAGTTGGGTAACCGATGCGGTAAATGATGCTGATAATGACCCAACCAATGAAATTGAACTACCAACAGGAGGTACAGCTAATAGCTTATTGACTACCGATGGTAGTGGTAACCATAGCTGGACAAACGACGTATCTGCCAGCTCGGTAACTACACCTGCCCTAACGGTAACAAACCTACCTAGTTTTTCTGCGGATTTAACCGGTACACTAGTATTATCTGGTGCGGGTAACTTCTTTAGAGTACCAAGCTGGAGAACCAGTGATGCAACACTTACCAATTTACATGATAGTGGAAATCATTTTGATGAAGCTTCAGGAACGTTTACCGCTCCTGTAAACGGATTGTATTTCTTCTCGGCACAAGTACGCTTTGATGGAGTGAACTCGGGAGATTTTAGATTGTTACTAGGAATTCAGAATAAACTAAGCCTGGATAACGGAATGCACGCCATAAGCAAAGGAGATGCAGGCACCGATTTCCACACTCTTACAGTTAGCGGTGTAATGAAACTAAATGCAGGAGAGAAGGTACATGTAAATGTACAATCGAGTACCGATACAAGCTGGAGTTTACATAGCGAAAGTGGATTTAGTGGATATCTGATTAGTCGATTTTAAGAAGGTTAATTGTATGATAAAATAGAAATAAATTGTCACACTGAGCTTGTCGAAGTGTAATCTTCGATAGGCTCAGACTGACATAAGAACATGATTTAGTTGTATTCTTAAAGACATTTATCTCATGTTAGTTAATATAGAATTACCAATGAAAAAATATATACTTATTACAATAGTCTTACTTACGATCATGCAGTTGCAAGCTCAAGGCATAGAACGCCAGGTGATTGCATCATCAGGAATGACATTGATGAACGATCAGGTAACATTAGATTTTACGATAGGTGAAATTGCAATCACTACCATCAATAATGAAAGTTCTGTTTTGACACAAGGGTTTCACCAACCATCATATATGGTGATCACCACAGAACCTGATACACCAACAACTTTTTCATTATATCCCAACCCAACTTCGGGATGGGTCATCATAGAAGGAGAAGGAGTAAAAGAAATCAATTTATATAGCATAACCGGGCAATGGGTATTTACGAGTAATCAAAATAGTTTTGATATTTCTCATTTGTCGTCAGGAGTATATATGGCTCAAATAGAAACTATATCAAAAATGATCATCAAAAGAATTGTAAAAAAATAAACTACAGAGGGGAAAAGTAGTTTTGTTGACTGGTTATTTTTTAATCACCCGCTTCGGCGGGTGTTTTTTTGCTATCTAATCTATTCCAAATAGCAAAATATAGTTTGTAAAGGGAGCTTTTTGATAAAGTTTAAACCAGTTCAAATTAAAAGTAGGGTATAGTAACACAAAACTGTATATCATAAAAGGTCAAAAGGATGATGATATACCAAATGATTGGTTATCGATCACTTCTTTTTACTAGAATAACCGGTATAAACAATTTTGATGATTTTGAGTATGAGACTTACTCTATGTATTATAATGATATTTTCTCTGGCACAGGGACAACAGAAATCAGAGTATGTCGATACTCAAGACAGTCTGAAGGTCGAGCAATTATATAGGTTAGCCAAAGAAAATTCGGATCGCCAACCTCATGAAGCTAAAAAATATCTCTATCAGCTTGTACAGTATATAGATAGTTTGGTAGCTCCTCGAGGGTCGAAAAAGAAATACTTTAATAAAAAAAAGGCAGATGCTTATCATTTTCTAAGCTATTATGAGCGTAGAGAGCATAATTTTGATGAAGCTGCACTATTAGCGCAAAAAAGTATAGATATAAAACATGCAGAAGGGTTAGACTCTTTGTTAGCGATATCGTATCACCAAAAAGCGATAGCGTGGATTTCTGTAATAAACTCTATGGACGATGGTATAAAACAACTTAAGAAAGCAGAACAGGTTGCAGAAAAATATAAACAAACTGGGCAGTTACTAGAGATATACAGCTCGTTTGGGTCGGCATATGGCGTAAAAAAAGATACCGTCAACGCTATGAAGTATTATGATAAATCTATTCGTCTTGTTGATTTGATAGGTACAGATTATCAAAAGGCTGCCATATATGCTAATTATGCAAGTATCCTAAGACGTTTTAATGATTTTGAAGGTAATTTGTTTTATTTACTAAAGGCGATAGCCCTCCACAAAAAAAACAATAATAAAATAGGCTTGGAGTCTGGTTTATATGCTTTGGGAGTTCACTATACCAAAGTTGGCCAACCTAAAAAAGGCATTTCATATCTAAAAGAAGCAATTGAAATATGTGAAGCACTTAAAAGTGATGCCGTATTACCGTTTAGATACCAGGCCTTGAGCAGAAGTTATAAAGCTTTAGGTAACTATAAAGAAAGTTATAAGGCATATGTTACCTATCACAAGCTATTAAAAAAACGTAATGATGTAGAAGAAGCTAAGAAACTGGCAAAGTTAGAAGTCACTTTTGCGTTTAAGAAGCAACAAGCTATAGATAGTTTGAAGTTTGTAACAGAAAAACGAGAATTGGCTTTAATGACCAAGTCCGAAGAATCAAAAAAATATTTGTATTTAACCCTGTTTTTAACGACACTTATTGGTGGTGGCATTATAGCTTACTTTAGAAATCGAATCCATAAAAATAGAGAAGAAGCCGCTCTCGTAGCATTAGAAAAAAGTAGACAGGAATTAACAGTATATACGCAACGTCTATTAGAAAAAAGTAAAGAGCAAGAGATTTTGTCCACAGAATTAGAGCAACTAAAAGAAAAAATGGATGAAAAACTACCTATCGAGAATCTGCTAGAATTATCTAACTCCAGAATATTAACTAAAGAGGATTGGTTATTGTTTAAGCAAAAATTTACATTGGTGTATCCTTATTTTTTAATCAACCTAAAGAGCAAAGGTTTTCAGTTTACAGAATCTGAAGAACGTTTATTAGCATTAGAAAAACTGAATTTAAAGAATAGTGATATCTCCACCATTCTTGGGATTGCGCCCAAAAGTGTTATGGTAACAAGATATCGTCTTAAAAAGAAATTAAATATTCCTAAAGAAATTGATCTCATTGATTTTATCGAGAGGCGATAAAATGTAAATCTTCCCTATTTGATTCAATGTCTTCTATAAATCAACTGCTTTTTTATTAAAATACTGGTAATGAGTGTTTTTAGGGATAATTGTATCCCTTTTTGTATACCTCATTTTACTTAAATAATCGATGAATGGTCATATTATTGTGATCAATTACATATGCTTTTAGTCTTGTTACAAAAAATATTTTCAAAAAATAAATAGGGTTAAGCAGATGTTACCTGTATTAATTAAAAGAGATACAAAATATCAATAACTAATAAAGCCCCAGGTTTATGAAAAAAAAATACTTCTTCAGTTTAAATATTCCATTGCATATATATCAAAAGATGCTTTTCGAATCATGTCTATTCTATAGCTACTTATTAATGAAGTAGTAAATCAACCCATATATCAATCTGACAATGTATCTCAATGATACCATTGCATAGAAGATCTTATAGATTCATTTATAATCACTTTTAATACCTAAAAAACCCCTATACCTATGAAATATTACTATCAACTATTTAAAATCTTAAAAGAAAAGTTGGTTTTGCTACTTTTCTTTTTGGCGCTAGGAGCAAATGCCATAGCGCAGACCTATACCGAGGTAGAAAACAACAATACTATCGGTAATGCCTTAGCAAGTTCTCAAGTTCGAAAGTTTGGTCCTGGGAATTTTGAAGGAACTGTTTCTTCTTCAGATTCTGATTTTTGGGTAGTTTCCAGAAAATCTGATCAAGCAACACAAATAAAATTATTGGTACATACCAACTATGTTGGTAGCCCTTCTAGTGTAGATTTTAGAGTATGGGAGTATACTGGTGGTAATTGGGGAGTATCAGGTTCTGTAGTCGGCACTTTAAAATCCTCTCCAAACCCGGGTATTCTTTATTATGAAGTAGCACTCAATTATCAAAATAACCTAAATGGCGGTGGGATTAGTAATAACTATTATGCATTAGAGGTGTTTACAACTTCTGCAACTCCTATTAATTATTCGATACCATTTAATCCGTCAATACAATTCCCTTATTGTTATGAGCTTACTGTACCGGTAATAACTCCTTTACAGGTAAATGATACCGATGTAACTTTACCTAACTTAAGAGTAGATACATTTGACGATCGTTATTATATTGTTAAGTTCTCTGCAACTAATTCTTTTACAGATTTTACCGATCATTATATTCAGGATCAGGCCTTACCAATAGAAGCAGCTACAAATTTATATAGTGGTTCGGGAGAGCATATTGTGTACGTAGGTACTGATAACGGAGCGATTCAGTCGGCTATGAGCATGACCAATTTACAACGAAATACAACGTATTATTATAAAGTATACACCTATAGCAATTGTCAGGGATATATCAATTATAATAATACGGGAACACCTGTAGCGGTAACTACTTGTCCAGGTACAGTACCAGGTACGGGATCGGTAAATTCGGTATCACCAACATCACCAACGACCGCAACTATAAATACTTTAGGAAGACCAGCAGGAGCAGATACTTCTATGGGGTATTTAGTAAAAATTAGCGATACTAATAGTTTTACAGCACCACTTAGCGGAACCACTATCCCAACTGCTTCTGCAGACTATTCTGGTAAAACAGGAGAACAAGTAGTGTACACAGGTGCAGTAGGAAGTGTAGCAGGAACCACAGATGATATTAATCAAGTGATTACAGGTTTACAGATCAATACAAACTATTATGTAAAAGTATATACCTACGATTTATGTGGTGGTACATATAATTTTGAAACCACAGGTTCTACGGTAGTTACTACCAATTATGTATGTGCAGCACCATCATCGGCAGTAACAGGTGTAAATGCAAATGTAACAGGAACCGCAACAATGGATATTAGTTCATTTACACCACCTTCTAATACATCACAAGGAACGTTGGCATATGTAGTTAAGGTAAGCGATACAGATTCTTTTACAGTGCCTACAGGTGCACCAGCTTCTTCAAATACAGTTTACAATACAGTAACTGGTGGTGAACAGGTAGTATATGTTGGTACATCAGCATCACCAAATATATCGATTACAAGTTTAGCAGAAGTTACAACCTATTATGTAAAAGTATATGCATATAACACCTGTGCAGGTACAGATTATTTTGAAGCCATAGGAAGCACATCTGTTGCTATCACTACATGTGGAACACCCACAGGGAATTCAGAATTAAATTCGTTTAGAACAGATTTGCATTGGGAAAATAGAGTTTCCCCTATTATCTCAAACGTACCGGTTGGTGTAGAAGGACAGATTGTAAAAATGAATAGAGAGAATTCATTTTCAGATATAACGGGTTCTTTAAATACCTTACCAACAGCAGATGTAAATTATAGTGGTTCTGGAGAACAGGTAATTTTGGCAGGAGCATTTCCCGAGGGACAAGCCTTTACAGGACATAACTTATTGCCTAATACTCAGTATTTCTTTAAAATATATTCTTATAAAGAGTGTTCAGGAATCTATTATTTTTCAAATACTTCAGATGCTATCTCTACGTATACGGCAGGAGTAACAACAAATCTTGCTTCAAATGCTACTATAAATAATTTTACAGGAACTGCTTTTACCCTTGCATCATTTTCGGCTCCAGCTGTTAGCACTAATGGAAACCCTAAAGGATATATTGTAAAGATAAACACAACGAATAGTTTTACACCTCATAGTTTTAGAGGCCCTATACCCACACCTGATGCCGATTATAAGGGAGGAGAGCAAGTCGTGTATGTTGGGAGTTCTATAACACCTAATCAGGTAATTACAGGATTAACACCTAATACAACTTACTATTTCACTATTTATGCATATACAGATTCTGGAGCTCCATATTTCCGTAATAGCTATCAGCAAACAGGGCATGAATTTTCAATAGTTAATAATGGATCTTTGGTAACTCCAACAATTACTTTTGATAATGTAACTGTAAATGTAGGCGATGCAAATTTCAATTTGAATGGAACATCAGATTCTACCGGAGCAATTAGTTATCAGATTATTGATGATGGAGGAACAGGGACTACCTTAAGCGGAACTAATAATGAGACAGTAACGGTTGGAGGTAGCTCTGGAGTGGTTATTGTCAAAGCTTCTCAAGAAGCAACAGCAACGCATCAAAGTGCGGTTAAAACGATGATACTTACAATAGATAACCCACGAGCTACCTTATCAGGTTTTATTGGGTATCAAGTAAATTCAGGTATCGTAACATTAGATATGACCACTACTTTGGGTTCAAATTCTACTGGAGCGTATTCTTTTAGTATTATAGGACCAGATCTTGGGTATTCTATTACAGGAAATTTATTAAACGTTAATAATGTTGCAGGATCGATTATTATAGAAGTTACACAAGCAGCTGATGCTAATTATGGAGAGACAGTAGGGTATTATTCAACCCTATTTTATAATGGAGCTCTTACGCCTAAGGTATTTGCAGCACATAATCTATTTGATTTCTCAATAGATGCAGAAGAAAGTAAAACGATCCAAGAGTCAATAAATGCATTTGGGACGCCAACAACATACAGTATTGTAGATGACGGAGGTACCGGATCTACAATTTCGGGGAACATATTTACTGCAGGAATGGTACCGGGAACAGTAACATTACGATCTTCTTCTATAGAAGATCCAGGATATCTGGCTACCACAAAAGATGTAACGGTAACTGTAATTAGAACAGGAACATTACCACAAAGTATAACTTTTGGAGCTTTAGCAACAAAAACATACGGGGATACTACTTTTAATCTTACCGCAACTTCAGATTCAGGTTTGCCTGTTAGTTATGTGAGTTCAGATACCTCGGTAGCTACAATTTCTGGGAGTACGGTTACTATTGTTGGTAACGGTACTACTAGGATTACAGCTAGCCAAGCAGGAGATGTCGTATATGATCCAGCATTAGATGTAACGCAGGATCTAACAGTTGGTAAAAGAAGTATAGAAGTGACGGCAGATACTGGTCAATCAAAAGAACAAGGAGCAAGTGACCCCGTATTTGCTTATAGTATTACCAATGGAAATCTGGTAGGTAGCGATACATTTACAGGTGCGCTTAGCAGAAATACAGGAGAAACCGTTGGGACATATCCTATTACACAAGGAACATTAGCCTTAAGTGCTAATTATGACCTGTCATTTGTTTCTAACAATTTTGAAATTACAAAGAGAACAGCAACTGTTACTATTAATGATTTAACACAAACCTATGATGGTGGTGCTAAGCCTGTTTCGGTAACTACAAATCCGATTGGTCTAACAGTAGATGTTACCTATGATGGAGGAACAACAGTGCCAACCAGCGCAGGTGATTATACCGTGGTGGCAACCATTAATGATCCTAACTATCAAGGAAGTACTACAGAAACATTAACAATTACTAAAGCAACAGCTGCCGTAACAATTAATGATCTTGCACAAACGTATGATGGTACTACAAAACCAGTATCAGTAAACACAATACCAAATGGGTTAACAGTAGATGTTACCTATGATGGAGGAACAACAGTGCCAACAGATACTGGTAACTACGCAGTGGTTGCGACTATAAATGATACTAACTATCAAGGAACTTCTAATGAAACCTTAACGATTAATAAAGCAGACCAAGCAATTACTTTTGCAGCTTTAACAGCGGTAACTTATGGAGATGTTGATTTTAATTTAACCGCTACGGCTTCATCAAGCTTGGCAGTAAGTTTTACAAGTTCTAATACAGCGGTAGCTACCGTTTCTGGAAATACAGTGACTATTATAGGAGCAGGTACTACAACAATTACAGCGAGTCAAGTAGGAGATGCTAATTATAATGCTGCTACTACTGTTCCACAAGTATTGGTAGTTAATAAGAAAGATTTAGAAGTAACACCGGTAGTAACTAGTATTGAATACGGTTTACTTTTAGATCAATCAGGAACAGTACCATTGAATGTTACAGGGTTTGTAAATGGAGATGATAGTAGTACACTAACTCCTACGGGAGGAGGGTTTAGAGTTGAATACTTTGAAGGAGTATTTACTGGTATTCCGAGAAATGTTGGAATATATACTAACGGAGCTAGAGTTACTGAAGAAGGAACAACTCCGTATGAAATACATCCTAATTATAATTATACATACCCGTATGTATCTTTAGAAATTGTACCAAGAGAGGTTACCGTTACAGCCAATACGAATCAGTCTAAAGTGTATGGAGCTACAGATCCAGTATTAACATATACACCTACACCATTACCTGTTAATAATAATCCGACAGGAACAGTTTATAATTTTAACACATTTGCTTTATCAGGAAATTTAGCTAGAGCAGCAGGAGAAAATGCGGGAACCTATGCTATTAATCAAGGTGCTTTAGATGCTACAACTGGAAACTATAATGTGAATTTTGTATCTGATACTTTTGAAATTACAACAAGAACTATCGAAATCACTGCCGATGCCAAGTCGAAAACTTATGGAGATGCTGATCCTATATTGACGTATCAAATTACTAGTGGAGCGTTACAAGGTAGTGATACCTTTACAGGAAGTTTGACCAGAGCGACCGGCGAAAATGTAGGAACCCATGCCATTCAACAAGGAACACTATCGGCTGGTGCTAATTATACTCTAACATTTGTATCTGATGATTTAACCATTAGCCAAAGAGCTATAGAGGTTACTGCCGATGCCAAAACGAAAATTTATGGAGATGCAGATCCTACATTTACTTATACTATTACTAGTGGTAGTTTAGCGGGTAGTGATAGCTTTACAGGAGCATTAGCTAGAGTAACTGGACAAGCACAAGGAAACTATGCTGTTAATCAAGGTACTTTATCACTAGGAGCTAATTACAACCTTACTTTTGTACCAGGTAATTTATATATCGATTATAGATTTATTCGAATTTTACCAACAGCAACAGTTCAAAAAACGTATGGGAATCCTGACCCAGTGTTTTCTGTACCTTATGTACTTAATCTAGGTTCGTTGGCTTTTGATGATACAATAGAAGTGTTTGGTAACTTTAGAGAGTCTGGAGAAGATGTTGGAAATTACTTTTTCCGATCAGGTCTAAGTGCTGATATCACTTCTACAAATGGTGGTGGTTCTTCATATCAAATTACTTTTATGTTTCCGAGATCAACATATTTAGAGATTCTTCCTCGTGCTATTGAAGTAACGGCAGATGTACAAGCCAAAACTTATGGTGATGCTGACCCAACCTTGAGTTATCAAGTGACCAATGGAGCATTACAGTTTAGTGATACGTTCTCAGGAAGTTTAACTCGTGTAGCGGGAGAAGACGTAGGTACTTATGGTATTAATCAAGGAACGTTATCCGCTGGGAGTAATTATACCATAACATATGTTGGTAATGATCTAACGATTGGGCGAAGAGCCATCGAAATTACTGCCGATGCGTTAAATAAGCAATACGGAGATTCCGACCCTGTGTTGACTTATCAAATTACCAGTGGAAACTTAATTGGTAGTGATGCCTTTACAGGAAATTTAACTAGAGTAGCGGGAGAAACTATAGGAGCTTATGCGATCCAACAAGGAATGATTACCGCAGGCGGAAACTATACAATAACATTTGTATCGAATAACTTAACCATTGGTAAAAGAACCATTGAAGTGACTGCCGATGCCAAAACAAAAATCTACGGTGATGCAGATCCAGCATTTACCTATCAAATTACTAACGGAAGTTTGGTTGGTAGTGATGCCTTTACAGGAACTTTGGATAGAGCAGCTGGACAAGCACAAGGAAACTATGCTATTAATCAAGGTACTTTATCATTGGGTGGCAACTACAACCTTACATTTGTACCGGGTAATTTATTTATTAATTATCGATTCATTAGAGTAATCCCGGTCGCTCCTATTTCAAAAACCTATGGAGATGCAGATCCAGATTTAACCTGGCCATATATTATTACACAAGGATCATTAGCTTTTGACGATACCTTAGAAACTTATGGAACATTTAGAACTCCAGGTGAAAATATAGGAAGATATCAAATAAGAGGGTTGTCTGCTCGATTTACTTCTACTAATGGAGGGGAGTCTTCTTACTCCATAACATTTACTAATGGAGGATCTGTAAGTCTTGATATTACAGCTCGCGCGATCGAAGTAACGGCAGATGTACAGCATAAAATTTATGGAGATGCAGATCCAAACTTAAGTTATCAGGTAACCAACGGTGCATTGCAGTTTAGTGATACTTTTACAGGAAGTCTAACTCGTGTAACCGGAGAGTCTGTAGGAGCCTATGCTATTAATCAAGGCACACTTAGTGCAGGTAGGAATTATGCTATAAGTTATGTCGGTGATGACTTAACTATAGGGCAAAGAGCAATAACGATTACAGCCGATGATCAAATAAAAGTTATTGGATCAGCTGATCCAACGTTTACGCATCAGGTTACGTCTGGAGCCCTACAGTTTTCTGATACGGTTACTGGTAGCTTAACTAGAGTTGCAGGAGAAACATTGGGTAATTATGCTATTAATCAAGGCACGTTAAGTGTAAATAGTAATTATAATCTAACTTTTGTAGCGGGTACTTTAAATATTACCAATAAAATCCCACAGATAATTACCTTTGGTACGTTAACAGATCGTACTTATGGGGATGCTAATTTTGCTTTAACAGCTACAGGAGGCGCTTCTGGTAACCCAATTACTTATGTAAGTTCTAACACAGCAGTAGCTACGATATCAGGAAATACAGTTACTATTGTGGGAGTCGGTACAACTACGATAACTGCCTCACAGGCAGGAAACGCTACGTATGCCGATGCTGTAGATGTACCACAGTTACTAACGGTAAACAAAGGAGATCAGACAATTACTTTTAATGCATTGCCAAACGTAACTATCGATGATGCAGATTTTAACCTTACGGCTACCGCATCTTCTGGACTGGGAGTTACCTATACAAGTTCAGATCCAACTGTGGCAACGGTTACAGGAAATGTGGTAAGTATTGTCGGATTGGGAACTACTACGATTACAGCTTCGCAAGCAGGAGATACCAACTGGAATGTGGCAACCGATGTTTTACAATCATTGACCGTGGTAGAAGCTTGTCCTCTTGTAAATCTGTCTGCAAATAATTTCCAGATACAGACAGTAAGTGAGACTTGTACTGATAAAAATAACGGAAGTATCAGTATAACAGCAGTAAGTTCTCAAAACTATACCACTAACATTAATGGTCAGGCATATAGTTTTACAACTGCACTTACTGTAGATAATCTAACACCAGGAACTTATCCAATATGTATTGCTATCGATGGTTTTAGCAATTGCGAACGTTGTTTTGAGGCAGTGATTGAGGCAGCTTCTGTACTAGCAGGTAAAACAGAAATAATTTCTGGTATAGTTGCTAAAGAGGTACAGGTACATATAGAATCAGGTACAGCACCATATACGGTCATGATCAATGATGAAGTTATAGGAACCTATGCTACCAATAGCTTTTCGGTATCAGCCAAAAACGGAGATACTGTTGAGGTTACCTCTAGTATAGCTTGTGAAGGGAAGTTATTAAAAAGCATTGTCTCCAATGCTGGTATAAGTGCATATCCAAACCCAACACAGTCTGATATCACCCTAACTATTCCAGAAGGAAGAAGTACAATTGCTGTGACTATTCATAATATGTTAGGTACACATGTATTAACTAAAACATATGCTGTAATAGATAATAAGGTAATTATACCAATGTCTGCAATGCAGGCAGGAGTATACTTTGTACAGGTAAGTGAATCTTCAGAAATAATTAAAATTATAAAAGAATGAGAATATTATTGATCACTATAATAAGTTTTGGGGTACTGTTTTCTTGTAAAAAAGACGAGTTTTCTGATACAGTACCCAATCCAGATAGTACGAATACTGTCCCCGAAATACCTAATCTGGTATTTCCGGCAGATAAGCAGACCTGTACCCATACCAATCTGGAGTTTAGTTGGGAGGAATCTTCTGATGCCAATAATGATGTTTTGGCATACCAGGTAGATGTTGCGTTAGATGCCTCCTTTACAACAGGTTTAGTTACAATTTTTACCACCAAAACCTCACGTATGTTTACCATGCAAAAAGGAAAAACCTATTACTGGCGTGTTAAAGCTATTGATAGTAAGCAAGCCGACAGTGGTTATTCTATGGTTCATTCATTTTTTACAGAGCCCAATGCTGTGGTAAATCATATTCCTAATCAACCGGCGATCAACAGCCCACAAAAAGGAAGTAGTGTTTCAGGAGGAATGGTAACATTGGATTGGAGTGCGGCAGACCCCGATGGAGATCCTATAGTCTATGATGTGTATTTTGGAAATAGTACTCCTCCAACCTTAGTAGCTCAGGATATCACTACAACAACTTATGATGTTGCTGTAGCCTCTAATAGTACTTACTATTGGAAAATTGTTGCCAAAGATACGAAGCAAGGAATTGCCATTAGTCCAATATGGAATTTTAAAACGAATTAAGAATAATACGGTTAGTTATCTGAGTGGCTCCTAGTGATTGGTTTTTAGTACTTCTAAATACTAACACGATCAGTTGTTGGGAGCCTTAACTTGTAATAAGTTGATGCTAACTGGTACAGAAAATTTACTGTGTAAACAAAAAATAAATAGGGTCAACCCTAATTTAACTGTATAGTATAAAAGATAACTAATTAAATACCCCCTTATTACTATGAAAAAACTAGTACTGTTTTTATGGATATTGACTTTGTCTGTATATGGGTTACAAGCGCAATGCGGCCCAGGACAAGATACCACACCACCGGTTTTGGGTACGACTCAAGACGGAACTTTATCTAACCCTTTTAGAAACTTATTACCTGCAACAGTAGGTAGTGTGCCTAGTGGTACGTATTATTTTAATTTTAACGGAAACACCTTTCAAGGAGTGTTAGACAATGATACCGATGGTGGTGGTTGGCTAATGATTCTTAATTATGTGCATTTGGCAGGAGACAATTCTGCGTTACAAGTAAGAAACACAGACCTACCTTTATTAGGATCGTCTACCCTAGGAGATGATGAGGCTGCAACGGCCAATTGGGGACATATGGGTAATCAACTGGCAGCAGCTATTGATTTTGAAGAAATGCGATTTTATGCAGAAACTTCAGGGCATAGTCGAGTGATTAGTTTTAAAACCAATTATGCTAATGCTGTAAATTATGTAAAAACAGGAATTGGTAGTTTTAGCGGGTTAAGAGGAAGATTTAACATTCTTCCTGGCCATACAGCCAATATTCCGGGAAGTAGTCTTAATGGTTTTTTTAGTAGTAAAGGAGACTTTGCACTGACTGATTTCCCTTTTTATGTAGGTGGTACTTACCATTGGGGAGTTCGAGGATTAGGAAATCGTTGGGAGGTTGATGATTTTGGACTTAATAACAACAGTACCATTCATAGAGTATGGGTACGTGGGGATGCATCTCCTTTTGCACCAACCTCAAGCCTTACAGTTACCTTAGATACCAACGGTAATGCAACTGTAGATCCAACTAGTTTTGGTTATGGAGCCACAGATAATTGTGGTACTGCTAATTTAAGCTTGAGTCAAGCCAATTTTGATTGCTCTCATATAGGAGCCAATACCATACAACTAATCGCTACCGATGCTGCTAATAATGCGGCTAGCATCGATGTAACTGTTACCATAGTAGATTCTCCACCGGTAATTACAACCGATGGTTCTGCAACTATTGAATTAGATCCAATAACCGGAATGGCAACACTTACATTGGCAGATTTGAACGCTAGTGTTGCAGATGATTGTGGCAGTGCGACTTTAAGTCTAAGCAAAACCAATTTTACTTGTGAAGATACTGGCATAAGTCCAATTCAGTTAACGGCTACAGATGACAACGGTGCTACCAGTACAAGAGTTGTTGCAGTATTCGTAGAAGATAATACAGATCCTGTAATAGAATGTGTTGCACCTTTTACTTTAGAATTAGATGCAACCGGTACTGCTACCCTTACGCAAGAAGATATATTAACAAGTTTTACCGATAATTGTAGTATAAGTAGAGTAAGAATAAGTCCTTCTAGTTTTAGTTGTTCTGATTTGGGAGATAATTCGATCAGTATAACGGTATATGATAATGGTAGAAATCGTGTGAGTTGTACTACAACAGTAACCATAACCATGCCTTCTTGCCCGGGGGATCTCGTATTAGATGCTGATTCAAATGCATGTGGTGCAGTATATAATTATCCATGTGCCAGTAATATTACAGCAGGGCCGGCCAGTGGTACACTACTAGCCGTAGGTAGCACAACTACATTTACCTATGATATTCCAGATAATAACGGAGGTACTTCGACATGTACGTATGATGTAACCGTAAATGATACCATGGCACCACAATTTACCACCAAAGATCATACGGTGATGTTAGATGCCAATGGAACCGCAACTGTAGATGTGAATGATTTAATAGGTCCAGATGCTTTGGCTCGTGATTATACCGTAGAAACTACAGGAACCCTAGATAGAGTAGATATTAGTGCAAATGGTACTCAAGTGGTATTAGATGATGATGAGTTAACACCAGCCTTGCCTATTGGTTTTGAATTTGCATTTTATGGGTATCTATATACCGAGTTCTATATTTCGTCTAATGGGTTTATTACCTTCTCTGATGAAGGAGAAGATGGTTGTTGTAATGGACAAACCTTGCCAGATACTAGTGAACCTAATAATTTAATCGCTTTTGACTGGAACGATATAGATCCGGAAAGTGGTGGAACCATGCGTTATGCAACTATTGGAGATGCACCTAATCGAATCCTGATTATGGACTGGGATAGTGTGACTCATATAGATGATTCTAATGATATCACTACCACACAAGTAAAACTATTTGAAGGAACGAATCGTATCGAAATTCATACTACGAATATTCCTTTGACCGGTGATGATAAAACACAAGGATTAGAAAATATAGACGGTACCGCTGCGATACCTGTACCAGGTCGTAATGCTACACAATGGGGAGCTACCAATGATTATGTAGCATTTATACCTACATCGGCTGTGGCAGAAAATTGTGGGATTGATACGCTAGAGGTTACACCTAGTACTTTTGGTTGGACCAGTACCGGAGATAATACCGTGACCATTACTGCAATAGATGTGAATGGAAATACATCGATAAAGACTGCAACCGTAAGAGTTACTGCGGATTGTCCGTATATGGATTTGCCAGATGACAATTTCCAGTTACAAGCATTTAGTGAGACCTGTGTAGGTAAGAATAATGGAAATATACAGATTACAGCCAGCGAACATTTAAATTATATAGCATCAATTAATGGGGAAACCTATCCTTTTAATTCGAACCTTACAGTGGGTGACCTAGCTCCTGGAACCTATATGATATGTATTACCGTAGATGGAACTTCTGACTGTGAGAAATGCTATGAATTCACTATCGATGCATCATCATCACTACTCGGGAAAATAACAAAGAGTACATCAAAAAATCAAATTTTTATAGATATCGAGTCGGGTACAGCACCTTATATAGTGACAGTTAATGATAAAGAAATTGGACAATATAATTCTAAAAGTTTTACAGTCGATGTAAAAAATGAAGGAGTTGTAAATGTGTTTTCTAAAGTTACCTGTCAAGGAAAATTATCTCTAGTATTAGACCAATTACAGAATGTAGCTGTATATCCTAACCCTACCAATGCCAATGTAACGTTCAGTATTCCAGATGTGAATAGTGATACTATGACAGTAGAAGTTCATAACGCATTAGGAGTAAGTGTGTCTCTTGGAGTACATCCTGTAATAGCAAATAAAATAGAATTGCCTATGCAAAGCTTATCTGCTGGGATCTATTTTATTACCCTAAATCAAGACACTTCAAAAACCATGAGAATTATTAAAAAATAAATAAAGAAAACCATGAGATATTTATATATAACCATTTTAGCCGCACTATTTTTTTCTTGTGATAATGAGGAATTTTTAGCGGTAGATTTTCCTTTTAACGATAGTGATTTAGTATTAGAAATACCGATACTAAAATACCCCACAGACAACCTAATTTGTACAAATTTTGATTTGGAGTTTAAGTGGGATAACTCGTACTCGGTTTTTGGAGGGCCTTATACCTATAGTGTAGAAATTGCCAAAACAAATGATTTTAAAGAAGTACTCTTTAATGCATCTACTACAGATAACAGTTTTGCTTTTACATTAGAAAATGAAACCGCTTATTTCTGGAGAGTAAAGGCTCGTGATAAAAAAGGCTATGAGAGTCCATATTCTATTGTGCAGTCATTTTTTACAGAGCCGATAGCTATCGTAAATACACTACCAGTAATTTCTTCGGTGATAACACCTTCTCATGAACAAAATATATCTGGAAGTAATATAACGTTAGGTTGGAGTGCAACAGATGCAGACGAAGATGCTTTGACATATGATGTATACTTTGGCGAAACCAACCCTCCTGCATTAGTAGCAGACAATACAGTAGCGTCATTTTATGATGTTACGATCGCTGCTAATAAAACTTATTACTGGAGGGTGGTAGCCAAGGATACTAATCAGGGAGTTACCATAAGTCAGATATGGAGTTTTGATACCAATTAGAAGAAGAAAAAAAGAGTTTTATAAGTTATTCATAAAATAAAGGGGCAGAATAACTGTATATACTTTCTTATAATAAAAACAGCCATCTATATTTAGGTGGCTGTTTTTTTTATTTTCCTAAGAAGGTCGACCTTTAGTGTCGGTTTCTCT
This sequence comes from Aquimarina discodermiae, assembly GCF_040786235.1. Classification (NCBI taxonomy): domain Bacteria; kingdom Pseudomonadati; phylum Bacteroidota; class Flavobacteriia; order Flavobacteriales; family Flavobacteriaceae; genus Aquimarina; species Aquimarina discodermiae. Next base: position 274 of record NZ_JBFMKP010000041.1, on the reverse strand, counting down.
GGAGAGTTCAAAATCACATGAACTTTCGCTACCGTAAATACTTATTGGGTTTGTGATTAAAAGTGAAGAAAACATGTCTAGCGAATTTTGTTTGCTTGTTCTTTTGTCTTGTGTTTTCATAATGTATAAATATTTATGAGTAAGTAACTTTAAAAACCTGAGTTCGATTCTTAAAATAGGCAAATTTGGTTAGAAATTCGGTTTTGAAATTTGATTTGTGGTTTTTTAGGTAAGAAACTATAAGCAATAAGTCCAGATATTATATTGCTAAGGA
>NZ_JBFMKP010000040.1:0-43122 GCF_040786235.1 Aquimarina discodermiae | reverse complement strand
CTTAGCAATATAATATCTGGACTTATTGCTTATAGTTTCTTACCTAAAAAACCACAAATCAAATTTCAAAACCGAATTTCTAACCAAATTTGCCTATTTTAAGAATCGAACTCAGGTTACTAGTGTTTTGGACTTGAGTCGACATATCATAAGCACTTGGTATAAAAAGAGCATTTAATTTAGGGCAATTATCAAAAGTATAGTCGGGAATTAGTCTTAATCCTTCTTCTGTTGTAATAGGATCTTCGGTTTCTGCAATTGTGATCACATTAAAAATGTATTTCCCCTCCTTAGTTGGTTTAGCAAAGACATCTGATGTTGCAACTACTTCACCTTGAAGTACTCCATCGTACATTAATAACCCTATAGTTGGTAAGTCTATGTTAAAAGGTTTTATATGTTTGGTTGTTGTGTCTGATTTCTTTTCAATTTCTGCGATTTTGGAGTTTTCAGCATTTACCTTTGGTTTTTCAGAACTGCAGCTTACTATAGCTGAACTCATGATGAACATCAAGATTCTTAAATTTTTCATTCTATTCTTAGAGTTTATCATTATTCGTAGTATGCCCAACAATAATAGATAGTTAATACAATACCTACTATACCCGAATTATTTATAGAGCATAAGTAACCATTAGCATACGAAAATACAATCCTTCATTAAAGTTGTGCATTAAGAAATCATAAAATATGCCTAAAAAATAGGCAGACTACATGTTTATTGTAGTATATTCATTTGTTTAAGAGCCTTAATAGTTACGTCCTTTCTAATCATTGGAAACATATCCATATTAAATTGTTCCTTAGGCTCAACGTTTGATGCGAAAAAATATGTTTTGTTTTTAGTTTCTACATATCCAACAAACCAACCGTTATTATTTCCATTTCTGATGGACCATCCGGTTTTTCCGCTAAGCTTGTAGTTAATAGTATCTTCTATTACAATCATTCTTTTTATGATCGTCTCTGTGCGTTTAGAAATAGGTAGTTTAGATAGGTATAATCTCTTTAGAAAATCTATTTGTTGAAATTGACTAATTTGGGATTCTCCTTCGAGCCAGAATACATCGATATTGGTCGAGTCAACTTCCATATTTCCATATTCGAGTTTCTTTAGATATTCAGTCATTCTTTTTGCACCAATCTTTCTTGCTACCTCTTGATAACATGGGACGCACGAATAGTGAAAAGCATCTTTAAATACTAAATCTTGTTCCCAGTTTTTGAGTCTTCTTTTCTCTCCGTTCCATTTGAAAAGAGTACTGTCATTTTTGACTGCTCCAGTTTCGAGAGCTATCATCGAATTAGTAATTTTGAATGTTGAAGCGGGTAAATTTCCTTTGTTAGACCATTGAAAATTATTAGAATAGAATTGATCATCTTTTAAATCATAAAGTAAAATAGCACCTTTAACACCTGCCGAGTCAATAATTGTTTGAAGTGCTGGGACTATAACTTCTTGCTTGCTAGCTTTTTTTACATTTTCTTCTGATTTGGTTTTCTTTCCCGAGCAAGAAATGAATAGAATTAATGTTGATACTAAATAGATTTTTTTCATTTGACTCTATTGGTGTTTACTTACAATTATTGATAAGTTTTTCATTTATGTTCTCCTGTTTGTTTTAATTACATACAACAACGATATATAATTACTATAGGTACCTATAACTATACTCAATGCTTGTAAAATATAGGTGCCTAGTATACGAAAATACAACCCTTATCTAATAATCACTTAGTAAGATGTCATAAAATATGTCTAAAATAATGAGTGAGATTGCATCTTTTTGGTCGGTTTTGTATTGTGATCAACTCTTTAAAGTGTAAGTTCTAAATTCCCTGTATCTAAGCCTACATGGCAACAATCGGTACTTACGGTGTAATCACTTGTAACAACTTCTTGGTTATTAATGTAGCCTTTAAATTGAAGGTTTCGTTTTTGGTTTATATCAAGAACACCATCCTGTATCAATGGATACCGTCCAAGTTCTTTTGCGTCATTAAGTGCAGTAGGAGAAAGTGTCAGTGTCATATCATCTCCGTTGTCCTTATTAATCACAATAAAAGAGTCTAAAGCAACCGGTTTTTGATCTTGATCTGTTATGGATACTTCTATGGTGATAAGTACTAAGGTGCAAACTGCCTTCTCGCATTCAGAATTAACGGGAGTATCGTCATCATCATTCATACAGGATGTCTGTGAAAATGCTAACAACAATAATAGTACTACGAGAAATGATTTTTGTAATTGGATCATGATTTCTGGTTTTTATAATAAGATGCTAAAGTCATAGGATGGTTGTGTCAAAACTAAATTAAGTTATGATAGGATAACCGTAATGTACTATGGTTATTGTTTGAGATCGTTGTGCACCATGTACGATGCTCTTATTCGATCCTGATTCTGATTATATTAACCTGAGTTCGATTAATACCTAGTATTCTATAAAAAGCGTCAATTCGGGTGGTTTTTTGTAGTAAAATGGAGAAAAATTGTATCTAGAATAGCTTTTTAGTACTGAAATGCTTGTTTTCGATACAAAATTCTTAACAGAATTTCACTCAAACTGACGCATTTCAGATTAATCGAACTCAGGTTATTAGAATTAGGAAGCTAACTTATCGAGGAGTCTATAAATCCTATAATTCTAAAAGAATATAGTTATTAGCCTTCCTAAATGAAAATAAGAGATTACAAAATAAAGTATCATGAATATTTACATCGATTGTAGAATCCTTATCCAATTCGAGAAATAATAACACCGTAGGGATTAGGGTTTAGAAGAATCTAGAGGGTTTTTATAAAGAATGCTTCCATATGTTTATATATTACCCAATCACACTACTTAGTCTGAACATCGGCAGGTACATCGCGATAAGAATTGCACCTACGATAATCCCTACAATGATAGTAAGTAATGGGTTTAATACATTCGAGATTACTTGTGATTGGTATTTTACCTGTTGGTTGTATTGTTCGTTAAGCTTTTCGAAAATAAACTCGGTTTGATTGGTTTCTTCTGCTACTCGTATCATGGCAATCATCTTTTTATCAAAAATGGAACTTTTAGAAAAAGAATTGCTCAAAGTACCACCAGCCAATACCTGGCGTTTGGTGTTATGTAATCCTTCTTGTAAAGGGTAAAAGTTAATCATGTTTTTTACCAAATCAATACTTTCTACCATAGGTACTTTTGAAGAGGTAAGTAAAGAAATAGCCTGTGTAAACTGAGCCAGGTATATTTTTCTAAAGTAGTTGCCCAAAATGGGAAGCTTCAATTGTAGTTTACCTAACGCTTTTCGATACCATTGTTTTTTAGAAACCAGTACAATTGTTCCAATACCAGCTATAAAGAGTAAGGTTAATAGCAAACCATTGTTACTCATAAAATCAGAAAAACTAATAATCGCTTTGGTAATACCAGGTAGCTCGACATTGTTTTGTTCAAAGATATCGACAAACATAGGCACTACATATTTTAGCATAAAAAAGATAACTATCAGAGCCGTGCACATCACAATAATAGGGTATGTAAGAGCTGCAATGATTTCTCGTTTCAGCTCATTTTTACGCCTGTAAAAATCGCTAAGCTCTAAGGTGATTTTTGCTAATTCACCGGTTTGTTCTCCGATTTTAATGGCATAATATTCATAATCTGTAAAGTTATTGTCTTTATTCAAAATTTCAGAAAAAGGAGCGCCACTTACCAATTGAAATAGCATAGACTTCATAAGGTTCTGATCCTTTTCTTTTTTTTGTGTCTCTGCTAGTAATTCCAAACCGCTTCTAAGGTCAATCCCCGATTTTAAAAGTACACTAAGCTCTGCATACCACTGCTCTTTCTTTTTGGCACCAAACGAACCACCAAATAAAGTAATTTCCTTGGTCAATATTGATGAGACATCAAAAGAAGCTTCTTTTTTTTGTCGATTACTGGTATTTGAAATTTTTAAGCCCATACTTTTTAGAAGTGTACTGTTGGATCGTTATGTTTATAAACAAATAAACGATGCGATGCTCTCGTATTATGAAATGTTAGTTTTATGGCGTCAATCGTTCCCTCGTTTACCGACTTTCCCTCAAAATAAAACTGTTTTTCTTTTATAGAAAGTTGGTAAGTGTTTATTGTATTTACAATACTATCTGTTAAGAATCGATATTGTTGTTCTTGGATAGGCGAGGAGACAGTTAATGTATTTTCTACTGGGTCCCAGACTGCATCGGTGTATTTATTAAAATCGATGGTTAGTGCAGTTTCCAACGATTGGATTTGTTCTTTGTAACTGTAATTTACCTCAATGCTACGCATATTGTTTTGCACAATATTTAATACAGAAAATGCCAATGTAGCGACAATGGCAGAAATAACGATTACAATCATCATCTCTGTTAGGGTAAAGGCTTTTATTTTTTTCGTGACAAACTTCATTCTATAACTAGCTGTTTTTGGCGTGTTAGTTCAGCTTTACTATAAGACACAGTGGTTTTGTTTTTATCTTGTGTGATAATGATTTCCCAACCGTCAAAATCCTCGGTATAGGGGACTTGTATTTGTTTATGGATAAAGAGGTATTCTATTTCTTTGATACGATTTTCTATAGCACTTTGATCTCGTTTTATTTGATTACTGAAAACCGTGTTAAAACTTAAACTGGCAATCATAAATACAATAATTATAAGCACAGAAGCAGTCAATACCTCTAGTAAGGTGGCGGCTTTTATTTTTTTTAGTATAACCATTTTGCAACAGTGTGTTTGGTATTCTTAAACGGTAACCCGGCATAATCATCTATAGGATTGATCAACACTTTGCCATTAAAGATATGGTTAAGGTAAATAGAACCAGATTGTCTGGCGATACATTGTTTTGCATATAAAGAACCCATGATGATTCCCTGGAAATCGATATTTCCCCGGCAATACACTTCTCCTGTAATACGTACATTGGGTGCGATGGCCATATTTGTTTTGATACGGTTTCTATTGGTTTCCTGTTTTTTGATGAGATAAGCAATAGACCCTTGTATCATGGTTCCCGTGTCAATTTCGAAATCGGGTTGTTGTAATGTGTTATTTTGGGTATTTTCTGTCGGTTTTTTTTGATCCAAAAGAATTAATGAGGAAGGATAGTATAATTGGCTATATGCTCCGACTTTTATTTTTTTGGTAGCAATGCATTGAAAACGTCCTTTTACGCGATCGTGAATAATGATCTCTGGCGCGATAAGCAATACATCTGTTAATTGAGTGGCAGCACCGATAGTGATCTTGGTATCTGATTGCACCACGATATTACCAGTGATCTTTTCATCTCCCAAAAAGATAGCACTCGTATCATAAAGGATTTGTATGGTGTTCTGAAAAGAATTGGTGAGCTCTTTTTTGATAGGGATTAAATTTCCATTTTCTAATAAAGCTCCTTGGGTACTATTTTCAAGATACTGTAACCATTCTGGAGAAAAATCAGGAAGTTTTGCATTACTTTCTATTGCACGCCCATAATATAAATTGGTGCCCTGGTAATACGTTCCTGAAATAGTACCTGCTTTAATCCCTTGTTTTGGAAGGTAACTATTCCCTTCGAGACGAGTATTACCTACTACTACAATAGGAGAGTTGGTATCTTCGATATACAAATTGGGAGTTTTGTCTGTTAAAGCAGCCCCCGTATATGCAATTCTTGATACGGCTTGATTGTGTATATCTATTCCTACATATCGTTTTAACCAACTGCCGTGGTAATCGACAGATTGTTTTACCGTATGATTTTCTTCGGTAATTGTGATAGTATCTGTAGTCGTTGTAGTAGTTTCTAAAGATTCGAACAATTGTTTGTTAGATTGTTCAAAAGCAAAAATAACCTCTTTGGATTTGATTTTAAAAAAAGAGTGTACATGTGTAAGCAATAAAAAAGCACTTAGTATCAAGGCAACCAGTACCGAGATGAGTATGGCAAATTGCATTGCCTGTGCTTTTATTTTTGCTAATAGTTTCAATTCGCAATTTTAAATTCTTTTATTTTTCCTTTATAACGCAGCTTAACCGAACTGCTCCGTGCTTTTATAAGTGTTACTTCTTCAAAAGTTTGTTTTAATTGTAAAAGTTGATCTGATCCGTTAATTTCTATCAAATAAATAGCATTGCTCGCATTTTGACCAGAAACAACTCCTTTATAGGTAATTGATGGCCATACCAGTGCTGGTTTTTTGACTTTGAGTGTGGTTGCTTTGGGTTTTGTAACTTCCTTTTTTGGTTTGTATATAGTGCCTAAAAAAGGATCTCTAAGCACGGTGCTTAATTCGAATTTTTCTCTTTCGTTTCCTTCGATGGGTGCTAGCGATACCTCTGAAGTTTCTGCAACGACTTGATCTTCATCAGAAAAAGCACCAACTACCTGAAAGATAATAGCCCCCCAAATTAAAGCAACTACAGGTAATAAAATATAAAGTCCTTTTTTGCCTTTTAACATTTTTATGGGTTTATCGTAAACTTTGATTTGGTACTGGTTTCACTTTGATTTCCTGCCTGATCAAAAGCTCTAACAATCCAGTAGTAAGTAGCTCCTGCAGTAAGGTCAATATCGGCAGGAGACGTAGCTTCTTGCTCGGTAACTAATTGTGTAAGATCTTCGTCGGTATAGATATAGATCTTATCAAATTCTGTTGTTCCTGCTACCGCTTCTCTGGTCCAGCTAAACGTTACTGTAGTACCCGATAGAGTGGCATCATTTGCAGGGGCAGTTACCATAGGTTGCTTTGGGTTTTTACTATCTACTGTTACAGTTCGGGTGGCATAAAGAGTACTTTGTGTATTGTTCTCTGCACGTACTTGCCACTTGGTAACTCCTTCTGGAAAAGTAGGAGATACAGAGGCTGTAGATGTGGTCTCTTCATTAATGATTTCGTTACTCTCATTAAGCAATTGCACTCGATAAAGGGTAGCGTCTGTTACGACTTGCCATTGCAGATTTGGAGTAGTAGTGTTTGTAATGTTATTATTTTCTGGAGCAATTAAGATGACTTCTCGAGAAGAGAAATCTTCACTTTCGATCACTTTAAAACTTGCCGTAGTATAGGGAGTGGCAGATCCTGCGTTTTGGCCTCTCACTTTCCACTGGTAGCTATTCTTGGTTAATGTAGCATTATAATTGGTAGTAGTGACCACGGTATCAATAACAATCTGATTGGTGTTTTCGAAATCTGGTAAAGCCAGTTGCAAGTGATATTCGGTAGCTTGATCAACAGCCTCCCAACTAAAAGTTACAGCAGTGGTTTCTACCGTAGTATCATTCGAAGGAGCGATCAATACTGTTTTTTTGTCTGATAAATCTTCTTCAAACAACACTTCTTCACAGCTGTAAAAGAAGCAAAGAAATGTCAATATATATAGCGATATTTTTCTCATGACTATAATTTAAAATAATTCATTTTTTCTGTGGCTTTTTCTGCACTTCGATACGTACTTTTTGGACAAGAAGTTTTTTTGTCTATAATGCCAGCCAAAGCGATTTGTTTTCTGCTGTTTTCTCCCCAACAGAAAAAAGACAATTCATATGCAAAAATATGAGCTTTCGAAAAATCAATAGTTTTATATGTTTTCCCTTTATTTACCAACGATAATTGATATTGTTTGTATGGGGCGTTGCTTAAAAAAACGGCTTCGGCATTTTTAATTTCTTCGATAAGCTGTGCCTCAAGAGTTAAGGATACTGAAGTTACAATTGCAGCTTTTTTCTGCCCTTTTAAGTAAGCCAGAGTTTGACTATTATACGTTGCTTCTAATTCTGCAATGATAGCTACACGATCTAATACATCTACCGTTATGAATTGAGGTTTACTTTCTAAAGAATCTACATAATTAAGACCGAGTAAGTTTTCTTTAGAAACTTTAAGATAGGAGTTAAATGTATTTTGATTAAAATCATTAGAACGAACGTTTACCAGAATATTTTTTTTGTAAGAAGGGATCGCAGCAGCCTGAAATTCTGAATGCAATATCCCATCTTTGTGAACGCCTATGATCCCTGGCGCAATAGGAGTTTTTGTGGCCGTTTGCATCGAAGTTTTATCAATTTTAACGGTATGACATCCTATCGTCAAACTACATAGTAAAAGGAACCCTATGGTATACTGGTATGTTCTATATGTTATCCTATTTATTTTCATCTTCATTGTATAATATTAATTGAGGCGTTGTAGCAATATTCTGCATTGCAGATAGGTTGCTCTGGTCCTGAAATTTTTCTTTTTTTCGAAATGCACCTTGGCAAGATTACCAAAGCTATATTTTTGTTCTAGTGTATATATAACGGTAATTAGTGCTTTGTAATCTCCCTGAATAACAAAATCATAGGTAGTGGTACTCTCTTTTGAAGTTTCATTGACAAATGAATGTGGTTCTTCAAAATTGATGATTTTAAAGCTCAACGAATCAGATAGCGTATGTAATGTTTTTAATAAATTGTGTTGTAAAGAACTTCCTTCTACGTTGTTTTTTGCAAGAATAGTATTAAGTTGCTGTTCTTTCTTGGTCAAGGTAGCCAATTGTATAGGTGCAGAAAGATATTTTTTCTTTTCTTCTTCTAGTTTTTGAACTTCGCTGGAAAGCGTAAAAGTTTTGGAAAAACCAAAAAGATAGGCAATATATAATAGGCACAATAGACCTACAATCAATAGTATGTTTTTAGTTTTTTGTTCCATCTGATTTGATTGTAAGTGTTAGTTCAAAATCTGAAGTATTTTGTTTATCTAATCCATATTTTGTAATAGTTACGACATCTATAAATGATAAATTTTCAATGGTTCTTAACCAGATGGTAAAACTTTCCTTATCTATTGATTTGCCAGTAATAGAAATGTAATTTTTTTGAAGTTCAATAAACTTATTTTTTCGTACCGGTTTTAGTAAAGGTTGATAATCCAAAGAAGTAAGGCGTATAGAAGTAGGTAGTATATTGATGATTTGATCAATATATAGAGAACTTTTAGAAAACCCCGTAGTCAAGATACTTTGTACCAGAGCTTCTTTGGTTGCTACTTCAGACTGCTTTTTTGTGATTTGTTCTTTTTGAGTTGTATATACCTGTAATTCTTCTTGTAATCCCTGCCATTTTTTGTAGTTGCTATTGAAGACAAAAAAATTAATAAGCAAAGTGATCAGGATTGTGCCTATACCTATTTGCAGTGCATTTTTAAAAAATCGTGACTCTTTGTGTTTTCGTGTAAGCTCTTCGTTTAAAGATGATATATTTCCAGAAATAGCATCAGATACAGAAAACGTATCTAAAGCTACTGCAAGCGGCAATGTATGTGTAGCTGGAAAAGTTAACCCTTCTATAGCGTATTCTTCGTTTATATTTTCTTTTTTGGGTAATATGGTATGTATTGTATTGGTCCCAAAATGTATTTCTTCGGTATAACTCAGCAATCGCTCTCCTGCTACATATGGTACCAATGCAATAGATTTGAGTCCTCCCAAAGATACAGAAGTGGTCATGATATTATCCTTTTTTAAAGTGTCGATCATATCTTCGATATGCGCTTTTCGGCATACCGCAATAAAAGATTTGTCTTCGGTTCTGAGGATTTGAAAATAAAAGTCTGTAAGGTTTAAATTAGGAAAAGCTTCAGAAACAATTTCGTTATCAGTACCCGTGTGTTGTACTTCTTTGGATAATACCTGATCATCGGTAATCACCAGATGAATTGATTTTTGACTAGGGATAAAATTGGTTAACTCTTTAGTTGTTTGAGCGGTAAAGATTTGGTTAACATCAAGTTCTCCTTTTCTTTGCTGTACATCTAACCCAATATAAGATGAAGCACCATCATAGGTACTATACTCTAAAGATAGAATAGAGGTACTAAAAGGAATATATGTGGATAGTGCTGTCATTAATAGAAAACAGTGGGTTTGATAATTACATTCAATTTTTTCTTAGAATCTTCTCTTACACGTTTACTAAACAACCATTTTAGGATAGGAATACGAGATAAAAAAGGTACACCCGACCCAGAATCGTTTTTAACTTTTTGCTCGATACCACCAAGAATGGCTACATCGTTTGCCCTCATTCTCATAATAGATGAAAATCTTCTACTACTAATATCTGGTGGAGCGTTTTCTGCAATTCGTTCTCCGCTAAAACTGGATTGTACAACCTGTATATCTAATGTAATTTGTCCGTCACCAGAAACAAAAGGTTTAAATTCTAATGCCAATTCTGCATCGATAGGCTGATAATTTACTACCTCTGATGTTTGCGGTATCTGAGAACCAAAGAAACTTTGATTGGTAACAGCATAATACGTAGTTTGTCCACTAGATAAGTAAGCTTTGTGTCCATTAAGAGTACTTAATTTTGGAGTAGACAGTATCTTTACATTACCATTGGTTTCCATGGCTTTGATATCCATATAAAAATTAGGAACTACATTCCCCAGGTTTAAAGATCCAAACCCATCAAATCCACCAATTACACGATTAATGGTTTGTGCCCCCAATCTAATGCTGGTATTTGGATAAATGCCCCCTTCTGTAGTAACAGGCTCTTTACCAATTCCATATTCTATCCCAGCTTCTACGGTCGCAGTACGATTAACTTCTAAAATCATCACTTCTATCAAGATTAAGGGAACAGGCTTATCGATGTAAGTCACAAAACTCTTAAACTTTTCGACTCTGGTTCCTGGGCCACTAACTACAAAACTATTTAATTCGGTATCTATTTTGATATCTAGACCTTGTGTAATCGAAGCAGGAAAGATGTCTGAAATAGACTTGGTTTGTGTATTTCCAGATGAAGAAGGGGTGTTTCTAAAAGAAGAAGTTCCTTGACTTCTATTGTTAAAACCACTTTGATTTGTTCGTTGCGTATTGTTTCCAGTGAAAAAATTAGTCCCTCCTGTTACAAATCCAGAATTACCAAAACCACCACCTCCCGATGGGTTTGCATCTCCTAACATCGCAATCGATCGATGCATCATTTGTACTAGTTCGATTTTCTTTAAAGCTAATTGGTCTTCTGTGCCAAAATAATACACATTACCTTCTCTTTTGAAGGTAAAAGCCTTTGAAACCGTACTGTTGGTCGTTGTATTATTTTGTTGATTGTTATTATAGTTGTTAGAAGAATTTTGATTAGAAGGGCTAGTTGGTGCTGTATTGATGGCGCTTTCAAAAATCTTAACCAGTAATGCATCAAAAGTTATAGATTCGGTTTTTACGGTCACCTTTCCAGCACTTTCTAAAGGAGAAGCTGTAAAAATATTCAATTTCAAATCTTCTGAAATAGTGTAGATCACATCTGCCACAGGGGTGTCTCTTAAATCAACAGAAACGGTTCGCGCCAATGTATCGATAACTTTGTAAGTAAAGTTAGAGCGCCTTGATCGGTATGCTGTTGAGCCATTGCCAGAGCTCCCAGATTGCGGAAATGCAGAAAATTCATAAAATCCATCCTTGGTTTTATTAAAATCCAAATTATTAGCTTCTGCCAATTTTTTCATGGCTGTATCAAAAGGGACATTGCTTATGAAAAGGTTTAAGGTTTTAGAATTCAGTTCTGGAGTAAACAATAGATTTTTACCAGAGATTTCGGTAATTTTTCTAAAAACTTTTGGTAACGGGTCATTAGAAAGATCTGTGGTTAAGGTAGCAGCAAGCGCGTCGTATTGTGCGACTATTACTTTTTCTACGGGTTGTACTGTGGGAGGTGTATAAGGTTTTATAGATAGAATATTACCAGTAAACGATATGTCTAGTTGGTATTCTTTTACCAAAAACACTAATAAATCTTGTACACTTACATCGTTAAATCCATTTACGATAGTAGTATTGTTAAGCGCCTCATCAAGATTAATATTAATTTTATGAACCTGCGATACTGCTCTCAAAAAATTGAGTAAAGAAGTATTTGAAATATTTACGTTTACTTTTTCTGATAAACCAGGAATATCCATAGTAAGCAACTGTAGTTTGTTTTCTATAACAGAAACTCTGGTGTTATCCTGTGCCTGATTTTGCAAGCCGTCTTGAGCAAAAACTTGTAAGCTGATAGCTAGTGCAAAAAATAAGATCTTTCTTTTCATTTGTTTTTTGTTTTCCAGTTGTAAGTTGGAATTGTATTTTATAGTATCGATCAGATTTGTTCCCTTTACAATTTTGAATCGTTTCGATTAGTTTATGTTTCTTTGTGTCTAATTGTCAGATAATAATGAGTATACTTCTTCTACAGAAGTTTCTCCGTTGCTTACCATACGTATTGCATTCGACTTTAAAGTGTTTATATTTTGTTCTTCTATATAAGTATCTATTTGTAACTCGTTGTGTCTAATAGCGGTTTCAAGCTCTTTGGTTATAGGTAAAATTTCGTAAATAGCCTTTCTTCCCATATATCCGGTGTGGTAACATTTATTGCAACCTGTCGCAACGTAGTGTGTTTCCATTTTTTCAGGAATTTCAAACCCTTCTGGGAAATCCTTTACAGTTGCTTTTTTTTGCGTTTTACAATGTGGACAAAGCTTTCTTACTAAACGTTGGGCAATACTCATCGAGATAGTATTTGCCAATAAAAATGCAGGTACTTTCATATCGATTAATCTCGAAATTGTTGCCCATGCAGAGTTGGTATGTATAGTTGATAATACTAGATGCCCAGTTAGTGCTGCTTTGATTGCCATTGCAGCGGTGCGATCATCTCTAATTTCTCCTACCATAATTATATCTGGATCCTGACGAAGAAATGCTCTAAGGGCCGCAGGAAAATCGAATTCGATATCTTCTCTTAGCTGTACCTGATTGATTCCCTGTAGCGTGTATTCTATAGGATCTTCTATGGTTAAGATATTGGTAGTTTCTTTATTTAGTTCTTTTAGTGTTGCATAGAGCGTGGTTGTTTTACCCGAACCTGTAGGACCCGATATTAGGATAATCCCTTGAGGTTTTTTAATGGTCTCGCGATATATCGAGATTTCTTCTTTTGTAAAACCAAGATCGTTTAAAGATACTTCCTGTGTGTTTCGATTTAATAATCGAAGTACTATTTTTTCTCCATATAAAGTGGGCATTGTGGAAACACGAATATCAAACTCATCTGCTCCTTCTTTAAATGTGATACGACCATCTTGTGCCAATCGTTTTTGAGAAATGTCTAATCCCGATTGTATTTTAATCTGATTGACTAATTGCGGATATTCTGAGCTGGCAATCGTATATTGTTCTTTTAGTTTACCGTCTAGTCTAAAACGTACTCTACATACCTTTTCATAAGGTTCCATATGGATATCACTACTCCCAAAGTCTTTGGCAGTAGTTATTAGTTTTTGTAAGAACTGATCTTCATATTGAAGCTTCTCACTAGAAGAAGTAGTTGTTTTTCTATAGTTGAAAGTTAGATAAGACTGAATATTTTCAGATGTATCTGAAACCAGAACTATGGGGCCTCCCAAAATAACGGTTAGCTCTTTTTGCAAATTTTGAGAGTCAGTACTGTCCGTTTTAAGATGCAACACATCTCCTTCTTTTGAAATAGGGACAATTCTGTAATGAAAAGCCTGATTTGAAGTGATTAACTGCTTTATCCGTACTGGAATTTCATAAGTCTTAGACATGCTCATATGAGGTACAGTGTTAAAGCGTTAGTAATCCATTGTGTAATAAAAACGACTCCTATAAAAAGGGACATGTACCCAGCAAGGGGTACCGTTTTATGATTTGTCTTATTGGTTATAAAAAGTGATATTATAAGAGAAAATATCAAAGAAAACACTAATAAAATCACAAAGGTAACCGTTGGGAAACCCGTAGCCAGAGCAATAAAAAAAAGAAGGTCCCCAATCCCGAATGCTTCTTTAAAAAAAGATCGTTTTAACTTAAAAGTAGCATAAATAAATACAGATAAAATACAAAAGGAGACAATACCAAAATTGATTCCTATCGCATAAAAGAAATGTATAGGGAGTACACTTTGATAGTGTAAATACCCTAATAATCCCATCAGAATAAAAAATAGGATACCGTACACCTCTCTATCCTTAATATCTTGATAGGTAATGATACCTAGAGCAGATGCCAAAAATATTTTTAGAACTACAATCAAACTTTAATCTTTTACTATTTGTTTTGGACTACCACTTTCGTCAATTTCCCATACATTATATACTCCATCTCCATCAAAATCAACCACAGCAGTTGCTCTTGCCTTAAAATTAGATACAGAAGCTTCTAGTATTTCATAGCTGTAATTTGCAGTCCCTCCATTTTTTACAGTTTTAGGGGCTTCATAATTAAGCTCTGTAAAATCTATAGAATACTTAGAATTTAGGTAACGATATTGTGTTTGCATGTTACCAATTGTTTTAAGTTGTATCTTAGCTTCCTGAGCTTTGGTTTGCGCAATCAAAGGCAAGAAATTAGGTAAGGCTATTAAAAGTAAAATACCTATAATTGCTAAAACCAAAAGCATTTCTTGAAGGTTGAAAGCTTTAACTTTTTTTAATAAAGAATTTTTCATAAATGTCTTATAATCAAAATGGTGGCAAAAGTAAGGTTTTTCCATAAATATTGTGTTATGTTTAAATGATTCAAAAATGATATTACATAACAATATTGCTATTTTTCCCTTCCTTGATACTTGTTTCTATCTATATCTTTTATTATTACTTTTTATATAGTTGTTTGTTGCAAAACAATTCAGCTAAGTTTATAACCTAATGTGAAAACTATTTTGCAATGATACAACATCAGAGTTTCAATTTTTGAGACTGAGACTTTTTTTAGAAAAAAATATGCTTTTTCTTTAATACTGATTTAGATTAGTCTTTTATATAGGTTAGTTCTATTCCTTAGATTTCTGTTACCCTATAAGTGTGGAAATGTTTTCTGAGTTAATTATAATTAATTGAAAATAAGGGTGTTATGTTTGTTTTTAATTTTTGGCACAGCAATTGTTTATATTCTAGACAAACAATGTAATATTAATTTAAAACCATAGAATATGAAAACAGTATACACTTTTACGTTACGATTGGATTTTAAACCGTTTATTAATTTTTTAAGAGATCTTCCTGCTTCTTCTAGTTATGCGATTCACAGGTAAGCGATGAGAAAGTATGATAAAAAGACATCTGTATGCAGATGTATAAACGGAACATAAAAAGCGAGATCATTTTTAATCTCGCTTTTTTATTTTAGTAGTAATTTATTTGAGAAATAGTATTAAATAGAAACACCAACCAGAACACCTATTCCTATTCCTCCTATCGCGATGAGTATTTTATCAAAAATACTTTTAGTTTTTTGTCTCTTTACATTCTTTTCTACAATATCAAGACTGTTTGTGGCCTTCTCCAAACTATTTATGGTGTAATCCAGAGCTTTTTGTGTATTGGTTAAGGTTGCCTGCGTTCTTTGATAAATTTCTTTATCTAATGCATCGCTTTCATCAAAGTTGACTTTTAATTTACTTTCTAGTTCAATATTCCTTTTTAAGGTTTTTGTATAGTTTTCTAAAAGCGCATGGGTCATGTTGTTTTGTTTTCCAACATTTTCATAGAAACTTTTTAAAGCTAGAAATGATTTTTTATTCACCAGGTAAATGTCAGAAGTACGAAAGGTATATAAGCTATCCTTCTTTACCAATAAAGGAGGTCCTTGTCTATTGGCATAAGAAGCTGGGATTTCAATAGTTTTTAGAGAGTCTATTTGACTATAAGAGGTAGAGATAAATAGAAATATAAAGAAGAAGAGTATGTTTTTCATAATGTAGCGATTGTGTGTGCATTGGTTTTGTGAATTGTATTTAACAATAAATAAGAGATTATTGATGAATACCAAAAAGCTTGTCTAGTAACACTTTGTGTTCTGTTAATTTTTTATTGTTTTTAGATATAGTATCTTTAATTGCTTCTAACTCGTTCCAATCTTTTGCATTTTTTCTTTTGAAATCGAATAAAAGAGAATCACGTTGTCGTGATATAATGTCTTTTTGTAACTGAAGTTTTTTAAGCTCTTTTACAGAGTTTTGAAGATTTGATTTTGTTACCGCAAGTGTATCTCTAGAAACTTTCAACTCTTGTCTTGCATTATCTAATTCTGATTTAATGATTTTCCAATTAGATCCCGAATTAAAAATCATATACCCAATCACTACAAGAAATAGTAATGCTACTATTTGAAGGATTGTATTTGCGTTAATATTTTTCATGAGTTTTTCTGTTAAAGAACTTTTTAAGCCGATTTAAAGGTAAAAATAAGTATTTTATTCTTCACAAACATGGGGAAAACCCCTCAAAAATCCCAAGACTTTTTCTTTTTTTAAAAGATGATTTTGGATATAAGTTTCCTAAAGTTGTGATAAGAGTTTTTGTTGAGTTTCGCTTTTCTTGTATTTAATTGTACATTAGTCCCATACCTCAAAACTTGTAATTATGTCGGATTTTTGGCTTTATATAAAGCTTGGTTTTAGCCATGTGTTGGATTGGAATGCCTATGATCATGTACTGTTTTTAATTGTACTTACCGTGGGATATACGTTTGATAATTGGAAAAGAATGTTGCTATTGGTAACTTTGTTTACGTTGGGACATACACTGTCATTATTTCTGGCAGCTTATGATATTATCTCGGTTAACTCAAGACTTATAGAGTTTTTAATACCAGTAACTATATTTGCAACAGGGTTGTTTAATGTATTTACGGCAAAGAATACGTTTAAAAACGGGAAAATGGGTGTGCAATATATTGCCACAGTGTTTTTTGGGTTAATACATGGTTTGGGATTTTCAATTTATTTTAATCATATTAGCGGGGGGACAAAAGTTTTGCCATTGTTAGAATTTGCTTTAGGAATAGAGTTTGCACAAATTGTTATTGTTTTTATAGTGCTTTTTATAAGCTTTTTGGCGCAAACATTTTTTAGATTTTCTAAGCGGGATTGGATTATGGTTATTTCTTCTATTGTTATAGGGATAGTAATTCCAATGCTTTTGGCTAACAAAATTTGGTAAAGAATATATTGCATTAAGGTTGTATTTGCCACAGGGTAATAATATATTCGTATTTTGATTGTTATCAATTTATTATTATTTTCTATTCTATGTCCAAAATAAAACAACTGAAGTATGATAAAGCTTATCTGAGAATCGCAAGAGAATGGGGGAAACTATCACATTGCCATCGTAAAAAAGTTGGTGCGGTTATTGTTAAAGATAGGATGATTATTTCTGATGGATTTAATGGAACTCCAACCGGTTTCGAAAACCCATGTGAAGATGAAGAAGGATATACAAAATGGTATGTGCTACATGCAGAGGCAAATGCCATATCAAAAGTAGCTTCATCGACACAATCGTGTAAAGGAGCAACTTTGTATATTACATTGTCGCCTTGCAAAGAGTGCAGTAAGTTAATCCATCAGGCAGGGATAAAAAGAATTGTCTATCAAACAGCATATAAAGATGACTCTGGCTTAAAATTTTTAATAAAAGCAGGAGTAGAAATAGAGCAGATTTCTGATTTAGAAGATTAAATGAAATATTCAAAAATATATGTACCTTTTTTTATAGGACTGGCTTTAGGAGTTGGAGTACTTATAGGTAGTAAGCTTAATTTTAGCAACCCATCGGCAAAATTATTTTCTTACAACCCTAAGAAAGAGAAGCTTAATAGGCTTATAGATTATATAGATTATGAATATGTAGATGAGATTAATACCGACAGTATTGTCGAAGTTACTGTAAATAGAATATTAGAAAACTTAGATCCGCATTCAATCTACATCCCACCAGAAGAACTTAAAGAAGTTACCGAAAGTATGCAGGGAGATTTTATAGGCATTGGTGTGAGTTATTATTCTTTTAGAGATACTATTTCTGTAATCAATACGATAAAAGGAGGGCCAAGCGAAAAATCTGGTATCAAAGCAGGAGATAGAATTTTGATGGCAAATAATGATACTCTTTATGGAGATAAGTTAATACGAGAAAATCTGGCAAGTAAATTAAAAGGAGAGTTAAATAGCAAAGTATTACTTAAAGTTTATAGAAAAGGGTCTGGGGTATTTGATGTAGTAGTTAAAAGAGGAAGAGTTCCTTTAGAAAGTGTCGATGCCGCTTATATGCTTACAGATGATTTGGGATATGTTAAAATTAATCGATTTGCAGAAACTACTTATAAAGAATTTAAAAGTGCAATCGATAAGTTATTGGATAAAAAAGTGAAGCATCTTGTGGTGGATCTTCGTGATAATGGTGGAGGGTTTATTGCTCCGGCTTTAAAAATGGCAGATGAATTTCTTAAGGATGATGTGCTTATTATGTTTACCAAAAACAAAAATGGGGCTATAGAAAATAATTATGCAACCAATAGAGGAAGCTTTGAGCAAGGAAAAGTATATGTGTTGCTTAATGAAAATTCTGCTTCTGCAAGCGAGATCTTTGCAGGTGCTATCCAGGATAATGATAGAGGAACTATCGTTGGCAGACGCTCATATGGCAAAGGTTTGGTGCAAAGAGAAATGGCATTAGGAGATGGTAGTGCAATACGGTTGACTATTTCACGTTACTATACACCAACGGGGCGTTCTATTCAAAAACCATATGAAAATGGTAATAAAGAATACTTTAATGAATATCTCGAGCGATATAAAAATGGAGAATTACAGAATGCAGATAGTATACAGGTAGCAGATTCATTAAAGTTTAAAACCCCAGGAGGAAAAATTGTATTTGGAGGAGGTGGTATCATACCTGATATCTTTGTAGGGAGAGATACGACTCGAGTTAGCGAAACATTAGGATATATGTTGAGATCGGGTAGAATGGGAGGATATATTTTTGAAGCATTGGATAAAGATAGGACATATTATAATGGACTGTCTGAAGAAGAATTTAATGAAAAGGTGATTATTGATGATCCTTTTGTAGAGGACTTTTTAAAATACTCAAGAAGCCGAGGGATTGAGATTGAATTAAAGAATTATAAAGATCAATTAAAAGAGTATTTGAAAGCTACAATGGCTCAGCAATTGTTCGGAACCGCTGCTTTCGAAAAGATTATTAACAGGGATGATGCAATGATAAATAAAGTGATTTCAATGTCTGAACAACAAGAATAATACTATATCTATTAAAATTATATGACTGTATTTGAAGAGTATTTATTAGCTATTGCAATTTGTTCGCCATTGTTTTTCTTTATTATTGCCGTAGCGTTTAGATTGTTAGATAATAGTGCATCTATTTTTCTGAAACACGATATTTTGGTGGATACCTCTTATGTATCTGGAGAAATAATACGTGAACATATGAATAACTCTAAGGATATAAGACTCAAAAAAACACTTTCAAGAGCATTGTTGTTTAGACGATTACATAATTTATTTATGATCTTGATGGTGGTTTCAATTCCGCCTGTAATTATAGCGTGCTTTTTTGTGTTTTAAATAATAAAGAATCAATTCTACAAAAGATACGTGTTATCTTTTTTTATTCTTTTTCTCTTGAATACTTCTAGATGTGATTAATATTAGCAAAAGTACTACTACACATGCAGAGGCTACAATACTTATAACTGCAGTTTTACTGTTTCCAATTAATAAGTTATCAAAGTCAACATGAGTCGTATTGTAAATAATAAGGCCAATGGCAATTGCTAATAATAAATAGATAAAATATTTCAAGATAATAGTGTTTTTGTTTGTTAAAAAAGTCCTTTGATATTGGTGGCAAATAATTTAACAGCTATTGCTAATAAAATAACTCCAAAAATTTTACGAATTACATTAATTCCTTGTTTACCAAGTACCTTTTCTATTCTACCAGAGGATTTTAAAATAATGTATACAAAAATAATATTTATAAGTATAGCAACCACAATATTTACAGGTTGATATTCTGCTCGTAAAGAGAGAATAGATGTCATGGTACCTGCTCCTGCAATAAGAGGAAATGCCAAAGGCACAACAGCTGCGGTCTCTGGAGCATCATCCTTATATAATTGTATTCCCAAAATCATTTCGAGTGCAATAAAAAATATGATAAAGGCTCCTGCAACCGCAAAAGAATTCACGTCAATTCCTATGAGATTTAAGATTTCTTTTCCTACAAAAAGGAATAGAATCATCAAAATTGCTGCTACAATAGAGGCTTTTTCACTTTGTATGTGCCCTACTTTTTTTCGAAGATCAATAATGATAGGAATGCTTCCTATAATATCTATTACAGCAAATAGGATCATACTTGCTGTCAATATTTCTTTGAGATTAAAGTGCATAATCGAGTTGATTTTAAAAATTAACGCAAATGTAATTAGGCGCTATAAAGTAAAGGTATTATAAAAAGATAAATAAATTGTAAAAATAATTGTCTAAGAAGTATCTTTACAGCATGTTTCAGTTAGGAAAAACAATAATATCAGAGGATATAATCGAGAAAGATTTTTTATGTAATCTGTCTGCCTGTAAAGGCGCTTGTTGTATTGATGGAGAAGCAGGTGCTCCTTTAGAAAAATCAGAAATAGATAAACTAAAAGAGGTATATCCTGTAGTGAAACCTTATTTAAGGGAAGAAGGAATTAAGGCAATAGAAAATCAAGGTACTCATATAGAAACCGAAAATGGTGAATTAGAAACTCCACTTATCGATGGGGCAGATTGTGCGTATGTAATTTTTGATAAAAAAGGTACCGCAATGTGCGCGATTGAAGAGGCTTATAATCAAGGAGAAATAGATTGGAAAAAACCTATTTCTTGTCATTTGTATCCCGTTCGAGTTCAGGAGTACACAGAGTTTTCGGCTGTAAATTATCATCATTGGGAGATTTGTGATGATGCTTGTTCGTTAGGGAAAGAGTTGCAAGTGCCTGTGTATAAGTTTGTAAAAGAAGCTTTGGTTAGAAAATTTGGAGAAGATTGGTATATAGAGCTCGAGAAAGTAGCCGAGAACTTTAAGAAATAAATTTATAAGATATAAACAAAAAGAGGCCATATGTTTGTGGCCTCTTTTGCATTAAATGCATAACATTAGAAATAAGTTGGTTGTTATAAGATGTTATTGCTTTATGAATTTTTTGCGATAATAGTGTAGTGGTTATTCTTGCCGCCATATATAATAATTTGTTTTTATTGTAATTTTTACATCTATTGTATTTGTTTATAGTTGTAAAAATAATAGATGTATATTCGTTTTGATGTGTTAAAATGTATGAAGTGTTGGTTTTAATGTAGGAACGGTATAGCTTTTTGTGTAAAGCGTTTTTTTGATAGTTAGAGAGCTGTAAAGGGTTTGGGGAG
Organism: Aquimarina discodermiae; assembly: GCF_040786235.1. Taxonomy (NCBI): domain Bacteria; kingdom Pseudomonadati; phylum Bacteroidota; class Flavobacteriia; order Flavobacteriales; family Flavobacteriaceae; genus Aquimarina; species Aquimarina discodermiae. The sequence goes on along the minus strand of NZ_JBFMKP010000040.1, from coordinate 21,832 downwards.
AATAGAGTACGTTAATTATAAGAATAAGAGCGTATTTTTTTCCTTTTTTAAAGAATATTTAAATAACGTCTTGTTTGGCTTTTAACAATTCTAAAAATAAAAGTTTGATTGTAAACTATGCAATGTTTTAAAGAGTTTTTGAGAGGTGAATTTTACAAAATATAGATTTTTAAATGTTAAAAAACGAGGTTGTCAACATTACGGTTTTGCCGTAAATTCAGCTTTTTTTAACATTTTGTTTTTTGTGCTTAAAAATGCTCTTAACAAGTGAGGAATAGCAGGTTTGCAGAGATCGTGTTTAGATTGTTATTGATTCGGGTTTGAAGTCTAATTAATTGGTTTTTAGTTGTTTGAAAATAGTTTTGTAAAAGGTCATTTTTGTGAAAAAAAAACTTCGTGTTGAAAACTTTGTTGAAAACGTTTGCCAACTTTAGGTAAGACTTTTAACCTAATTTTTGATCTTTGTATAACTCTTTAGAAAAGAAGAAAATTCTTAAAAAAAACAGCAAAAAAAGATATAATGAGTTTTGTAGAACCTATTTTACAGGAAAATAAAGATCGATTTGTAATTTTTCCAATTCAACATCATGATATTTGGGAATGGTACAAAAAATCTGAAGCAAGTTTTTGGACAGCAGAAGAAATCGATTTACATCAGGATATTACCGATTGGTCTACAAAGCTAACCAACGATGAACGATATTTCATAAAGCATATTTTAGCATTTTTTGCTGCATCTGATGGTATTGTAAATGAGAACCTTGCCGAGAATTTTGTGAATGAAGTACAGTATAGTGAAGCAAAATTCTTTTATGGATTTCAGATCATGATGGAAAATATTCATTCTGAAACCTATTCGCTGCTTATTGATACTTATGTAAAAGATGAAAAAGAAAAGGATTTGTTGTTTAACGCAATTGATAACTTTCCTGCCATTAGAAAAAAAGCAGATTGGGCATTAAAATGGATCGAATCAGATTCGTTTGCAGAACGATTAATTGCTTTTGCAGCAGTAGAAGGAATTTTCTTTTCAGGAGCCTTTTGCTCTATATTTTGGTTGAAAAAACGTGGATTAATGCCAGGACTTACTTTTTCAAACGAATTAATATCTAGAGATGAAGGAGTACACTGTGATTTTGCAGTTCATCTACATAATAATCATTTGGTTAATAAAGTGCCGAAAGAAAGAATACGTGCTATTATAGTAGATGCTTTAAATATTGAAAGAGAATTTATTACAGAATCACTTCCTGTAAGCTTAATCGGAATGAATTCGAAGTTAATGACACAGTACCTAGAGTTTGTTACTGATAGGTTACTGGCAGAATTAGGATGTGAAAAAGAATATGGAACAGTTAATCCATTTGATTTTATGGATATGATTTCATTACAAGGAAAAACAAACTTTTTCGAGAAACGAGTTTCAGAATACCAGAAAGCTGGAGTACTTAATAAAGATACCGACGATAATAAAATAAGTTTTGATGCAGATTTTTAGATAAAACCGTAGCTAATAGATCAAACTGCCTTTGTCAATGATGTTTTAATAACAAGACATTGTGAACTATAGCAATTTTAAAAAGAACATTAAAACAATAACAATATATTCATTCTGAGCTAATCAAAAACATTTCTTCTGTTTATTCAGATTAGCTCAGTTTGATACAGCTTTATAAGCATTACAAAAAAGAAAAGGGGACGAAAGTCATATTTAACCGTATAGACCTACAAGATAACGCTGTATTTTATAGTGGTATCTTCAAGTAACTGTCTTTAACCATAAAGAGAGGATACTTTTTGACTTTTGAATTTATATAAATAAAACAACACGAATTAACATCAATTTCTTCACAAGGAAGAAAAATTAAAATCACAAAGATCGTATGTATGTAATTAAAAGAGACGGGCGCAAAGAACCAATCATGTTCGACAAGATTACCGCAAGGGTAAGAAAATTATGTTATGGACTTAATTCATTAGTGGATCCTGTAAAAGTAGCAATGCGGGTGATAGAAGGATTGTATGACGGGGTAACTACAAGCGAATTAGATAATTTGGCTGCAGAAATAGCTGCAACAATGACCATAACACATCCAGATTATGCAAAACTGGCAGCGCGTATATCGGTCTCTAATTTACATAAAAACACTAAGAAAACGTTTTCTGAGGTAGTTACAGATCTTTATGAATATGTAAACCCAAGAACAGGAAAAAAAGCACCTTTAATCGCAGATGATGTTTATGAGGTTATTGTTGCCAACAAAGAAAAATTAGATTCTACAATTATTTATAATCGTGATTTTGGATATGATTATTTTGGTTTTAAAACATTAGAACGTTCATATCTATTGAAAATAAATGGAAAAATAGCAGAGCGCCCACAACATATGCTTATGAGGGTTTCTATAGGGATTCATCTTAACGATCTGGATGCAGCCATAGAAACATATGAGTTGATGTCTAAAAAATACTTTACGCACGCTACACCAACCTTGTTTAATTCGGGTACACCAAAACCTCAAATGTCATCATGTTTCTTGTTAACGATGAAAGATGATAGCATCGACGGAATATACGATACATTAAAGCAAACAGCTAAAATCTCACAATCTGCAGGAGGTATCGGATTATCTATTCATAATGTTCGTGCCACAGGATCTTATATTGCAGGAACCAATGGTACATCAAATGGGATTGTACCCATGCTTAGAGTCTATAATGATACAGCTCGTTATGTAGATCAAGGAGGGGGAAAACGTAAAGGTTCTTTTGCGATATATGTAGAACCATGGCATGCTGATATTTTTGATTTCCTTGATCTTAAAAAGAATCACGGTAAAGAAGAAATGAGAGCGCGTGATTTGTTCTATGCAATGTGGATACCAGACTTGTTTATGAAACGAGTACAAGATAATGCAGAATGGACCCTTATGTGTCCAAATGAATGCCCTGGACTGTTTGATTTGCATAGTGATGAATTTGAAGCAGCGTATACTCGTTATGAAGCCGAAGGAAAAGGAAGAAAAACAATAAAGGCAAGGGAGCTTTGGGAAAAAATTCTAGAATCTCAAATAGAAACAGGAACACCGTATATGCTGTATAAGGATGCGGCGAACCGTAAATCAAACCAGCAAAACCTTGGTACGATTCGTTCTTCTAACTTATGTACAGAGATATTAGAATACACAAGTCCAGATGAAATAGCTGTGTGTAACCTAGCTTCTATTGCATTACCAATGTTTGTGAAAAATGGAGCATTCGATCACAAAGAATTGTTTAGAATTACCAAGCGAGTAACCAAAAACCTGAATAAAGTTATTGACCGTAATTACTATCCGGTAAAAGAAGCAGAGAACTCTAACGTACGTCACAGACCTATTGGTCTAGGAGTACAAGGATTGGCAGATGCTTTTATCCAGTTACGATTGCCTTTTACCAGTGATGAAGCTAAGAAATTGAATCAAGAAATTTTTGAAACACTTTACTTTGCAGCGGTGACGGCATCTATGGAAGAAGCTAAAAAAGATGGGCCATATAAAACCTATGAAGGATCACCAATATCCAAAGGAGAATTTCAATATAACCTATGGGGTATCAAAGATGAAGAATTAAGTGGCCGATGGGATTGGGCAAAACTAAGAAAACAAGTGCTTAAAAACGGAGTAAGAAACTCATTGTTAGTAGCGCCTATGCCAACCGCATCTACTTCTCAGATCTTGGGTAATAATGAAGCTTTCGAACCTTATACAAGTAATATTTATACCAGAAGAGTATTGTCGGGAGAGTTTATTGTTGTTAATAAACATTTGTTAGAAGATTTGGTGAAATTAGGACTGTGGACAGATGAATTGAAAGATGCAATTATGCGTGCTAATGGATCAATACAAAATATCGATATCATTCCGCAAGATTTAAAAGAACTGTACAGAACCGTTTGGGAGATGAGTATGAAAGATATTATTGATATGTCTCGTCACAGAGGGTACTTCATTGATCAATCACAGTCGCTTAACCTGTTTATGGAAGGAGCAACCATGGCAAAACTAACCTCGATGCATTTTTATGCTTGGAAAAGCGGATTAAAAACAGGAATGTATTACCTAAGAACTAAATCTGCTGTAGATGCTATTAAGTTTACTTTAAAAACAGAGAAAAAAGAAGAAGTACAGCCAGAAAAAGTGGCAGCCGCAGCTGCGCAAGTAATGGAAGCACAAGCTGCAACCGTCAAATCAGTAAAACAACAAGAGGCAGTAGTGCCAGAAAGTACAGCACTCACTCCAGAAGAGCTTCGTGCCATTATCGCACAATCAAAAGAGTCTGAAGGAGATGATTGTTTAATGTGTGGGTCTTAGACCTGGATTTATATAGGGTAAAAGGGAAGTTTTCTTAACAGATGCTTCCCTTTTTTATTATTTTTGGCAAGCTCTTGCATACAGTATAGTTAGAGAAGTAGGGCCTTATATCAAATGAATTTAAAAATAAACCTAAAGAATTTGAATTATATCGTGATCAGATAAACAAGAAAATTCAAGCATAGCTCTAGCTACGGTTTTATTTTATTGTGAAATATGGGCGCGATAGAAACAAAGTATAAGGCTTGTTTTTATGTTTATTTGGTATACATACCTTGAAAAGTACCATTTAGGATTCTTTTGATAAACCATAGTAGATATTTATGATGAATTGGGAACAGCTCCTGTCGTTAAAAAGGCAAGGAGATAGAAATAAAAGATTACGTAAAGAACAAGATGAAACGCGCTTAGGCTTTGAAGTAGATTATGATCGTATTATCTTTTCTTCTGCCTTTAGAAGTTTACAGGATAAAACACAAGTCATCCCCTTGTCAAAAACCAGTTTTGTGCATACCCGATTAACACATAGTTTAGAAGTATCGGTGGTAGGCCGTTCATTAGGAAGAGTAGTGGGGAAAAAAATACTGGAGAAATACCCTCATCTTACAACAGTTCATGGATATCAATTTAATGATTTTGGAGCGATTGTAGCAGCGGCAGCACTGGCACATGATATTGGTAATCCACCCTTTGGTCACTCTGGAGAAAAAGCAATAGGCGAATACTTTAAAACAGGGGCAGGAGTACGATATAAAAACCAATTAACCGAAAAACAATACCAAGATTTAACTGACTTCGAAGGAAATGCTAATGGTTTTAAAATCCTTACAGAATCCAGAGAAGGAATAGAAGGGGGACTTCGTTTATCTTATGCTACATTGGGAGCATTTATGAAGTATCCTAAAGAATCACTTCCCAAAAAACCAACCCCACATATTGCTCATAAAAAATTCGGATATTTTCAGAATGAAGTTTCTTTTTTTAAAGAAGTGGCAGAAGAGGTAGGATTGTTACAACATAAGATCAATAATGAAGTAACCTATAGTAGACACCCACTAACATTTCTGGTAGAAGCGGCAGACGATATTTGTTATACAATTATTGATTTTGAAGATGGAATTAATCTGGGATTAATAGAAGAAGAATATGCATTAGAATACCTGCTTAAGTTGGTGAAAGATACTATCAACACTTCAAAATATCATGGATTGGTCACTACCGCAGATCGCTTAAGCTATTTAAGATCACTGGCGATTAATACACTTATACAAGAAGCGGCTACTATTTTTGTGGATAATGAAGAAGCGATATTATCAGGTACTTTTGATATGGCATTGGTAGATAAGAGTAAATATGAAGCACAGATAGGAGATATTATCAAGATTAGTGTTGATAAGATATACCAAAGCCAAGAGGTTACAGAAAAAGAAATAGCAGGATATGAGATTATGGCAACACTTTTAGATCGATATTGCGTAGCAACCGATCATTATCACCAAGGAGTTGATTCTAATTATGATAAGCTTATCTTAAGAGCAGAAGGAACTAATTTTGACTATAAAAATGAAGATTTGTATACTAGATTAATTAGTATAGGTAATTATGTAGCCAGTTTAACAGATGGTAATGCTTTACTGAAATTTCAAAAGATACGAGGGCTGCAATTGTAGAAAAAACCTGTCTACTCATAAAGAAAGACAGGCCTTTATAATTGCTTTATATTTTGGTATAGGTGTCAATAGAAACTTCCGTTTGTTGATTCCCTTCTAGATTGGTAAAAGTTTCTTCCGATTTTATTTTCAGAGAAGAAGCAGTAAGCTCGATGATGGTAAAGGAATCTGCTTCGAGTTTAATATCTCCAAGTATTTCATTAGTAATATAGGTGGTGAATGTTTCATTTTCTAACTCCCAGTTATAATCAATACTTGTGGTAGGATCACATTGCCCTTCCTCTTCAATATATTCTGTGAATTTTGCTAAATAGGTGTTATTTTGATTGGTAGAAAGTGTCATGATATATTTATCATCACATTTTTCTATTTCAAAAAATACTCCATCTTCTTCCTGGCTTTTAAGTTCCCATTTCCCAATAAGGTTGTCTTCAGTTATAGGCAGGGTTTCAGGAGTATTATCGTCATCTTTTTTGCAAGAAAAGAAAAGTAAAATTACAGATGTTATAAACGTGAAAGTTCTTTTCATGAGTGTTTAAGTTTCGGTTTTAAAAGTTTATGATATGGTTATATTCTTATTTATCGAAAATATTATATCTAGCTTTTATTTTTCTAAACGAAGCGTTATGTTTAGGTTATTACTTAGTCATACAAGTTTATTTAGGTAATGGATAATATGTATTGTAGTATCTGTATGAATTTATAATAGGAATGACTTATTAAGGTTTTATAAAACATGAGAGATATCATTATAAAAAACACTACTCAAACATAGGAGTTTGAGTAGTGCATGAATGTATTTTTGATGTTAGTTGTTATAACTTTTTATAGACGTAAACTTTTTCATTGTCATGAGTTATGGTCAAAATGTTTTCGACAATTGTAAAAGTTGCTATATCTGTAGTGGCTTCTCCATCCAGAGTGTAAGAAAAAGTCAAAGTACTGCCGTTTTCTTTCCAGGTACCCTTATCTTCTCCATCTGCTTGGCAGTCTGTGTTTACAGGAGCATAATAGGTATCTGTATAGGTTTCATTTTCAAATACAAGGGTTGATTTTTTTTCGCAATCTGTAAGCTCTATGATTCCTGATTCAGAGATTAATCCCCACTTACCAATTAATTTTGATTCTGATATTGGTACCGAATTATCGTCATCATTTTTGCAAGAAGTGATAGCTAATGTTGTGATAGCTAAAATTAATAAGCTTAGTTTTTTCATAGCGTTTTGATTTTGTGTTAATTAATTTGAAAGTCAATTTTTTATTTAACACGTATTTTTTAAGATAGTAATGACTTGAAAATTGACTTATATTTTGGTGTAAACTTCAACTATAACATGGGATATTAAGCCATCAGTCTTGTATTGCAGTTTCATGATACCGTCTTTAAGTTCAATAATTTCATAATTTTCATTTTTTTCTGGAGTACTCATTGATAACTTATTTCCTGATAATTCCCAAACATAGTCAGCGCTATCTTCAGGATTACACACATGTTTTTTTTGAGCCAGTTTTTCATCTGTATTTTTGATGGAATATTCGATTGTAAGCATTTTTTCACATTCTTCGAGGTTAGTTAACCCACCATCAAAGTAAAGAGAAGAGAATTGCCATTTACCAAGAATGTCATTTGCGTATGAAGATGTATCAACTTCGACTACATCAGGCTCTCCTGAGTAACTAAAAGTTTCTATATAAACAGAAGTCTTTTCAACTCCATTTTGAGTATACGTTTCTGTGGATTTAAGTTTTAGCATGGTGTCACTTAACTCTAGAATTGTATAGGTGTCTTCATCATATCTTTCAGTCCAATCGGTTGTGGTATATGTGGTGAATTGATCTTCGGATATCTCCCATGTGTAATCCCAACTGATTGAACTTTTACATTCTTGAGATTCTTCAATATATTCTGTAAATTTTGCTAAATGGCTATCATCACTTTTAAATGATAAATTCATAATATACTGTTCATCGCATGTTTCAACGGGGTAACTAGTACCATCTTCATTAACATCGATTAATTCCCATTTACCAATAAAGTTGGATTCGGGATATGTAACTGCAGTGGTATCTGTGTCGTCCGAATTATCCTCATTGTCTATGATGTCATCAGAGACTTCCTCTTCGGGCTCAGTATTTGGTAGGTTTTCTTCGTCCTGACAAGAAAATGTAATTCCCAAAATAAAGAAACACAACATAAGATTTGATATAGCTTTTTTCATAAGTAATATTTCAATTTTTAAAACGCCAAAAATATGTGAAATAATACTGTATAAAGTCCTGTATCTTCAAGAAGTTGAAGATACAGGACATCTTTTTTTGCCTTGCAAGTATAAGATTATAAATTTTCCTGGACTACTTGCGTAATTTTATCTGATGAAATTCCCGCAATATCATGTAGTTCGTTTACCGTACCATGGTCAATAAATTGATCTGGGATTCCTAGTGTGATGATTTTCTTATTAAAACGATGCTGGTTTTCAAAATCAATGATAGTACTACCGAATCCGCCTTTTATTACACCATCTTCTATGGTAATAACAGTATCATACTTTTGCAAAATTTGTTTTAATAAAGAAGTATCAAGAGGTTTTATAAAGCAGAAATGATAATGACCAACTTGTTGTGTAATATGCTGTAAAGCTTGTATAACATTATTGGCAATAGTACCTGTAGAAATAATTGCAATTTTGTCTCCTTCCTGGTAGCAAGTACCTTTGCCTATTTCTAACGATTGCATAGGAACTCGCCAATCAGTTACATAACCTCTTCCTCTTGGATAACGTATGGCAATAGGATGAGGTAGCCCTAAAGAAGCTGTATAAAGCAAATGACGTAATTCAATTTCATTTGCCGGTGCTGCAATAATGAGATTAGGAATGCAATTTAAATAAGCAATATCAAAAACACCATGGTGAGTAGCGCCGTCATTACCCACAATACCTGCACGATCGACACAAAAAATCACAGGTAAGTTTTGCAAAGCAACATCATGAATTACTTGATCATAGGCACGTTGTAAAAAGGTAGAATAAACAGTGCAAAAAGGAACTAACCCTTGTGTTGCCATTCCGGCAGCTAATGTTACGGCATGTTGTTCTGCAATCCCTACATCAAACGCTCGATCAGGAATTTCTTCCATCATATATTTTAAAGAGCTGCCCGTGGGCATAGCAGGGGTAATACCAATGATTTTTTTATTGGCTCTTGCAAGTTCTAAAATGGTATAACCAAATACATCTTGAAATTTAGGAGGTAATCCTTCACTTTTTTTGGGAATTAGATCTCCGGTAGAAGCGTTAAATTTTCCTGGAGCATGATATTTTACCTGATCTTCTTCTGCTTGCCTTAACCCTTTTCCTTTGGTAGTGATGATATGCAACAGCTTAGGACCTTTTGTTTTTTTAAGTTCTTCTAATGTGTCTAATAATGAATCCATATCATGCCCGTCGATAGGGCCAAAATAATTAAAATTTAAAGCCTCAATAATATTGTTAGTCCTGGGTTTTACGCCCACTTTTGCTTTGGTAAGGTATTCTTTTAGTGCCCCAACACTAGGGTCAATCCCAATGGCGTTATCATTAAGTATCACCAACATATTAGCATCGGTTACTCCTGCATGATTAAGTCCTTCAAAAGCCATTCCGCTTGCAATAGATGCATCTCCTATTACTGCAATATGATGTTTATGAGTATCACCTTTTAATTTAGAGGCGATAGCCATTCCTAATGTAGCAGAGATAGAAGTAGAGGAGTGCCCCACACCAAAAGTATCATACTCACTTTCATTGCGTTTAGGAAAGCCGCTAATACCTCCTAACTGTCGATTGGTATGAAAATTATCTTTTCTTCCTGTTAGGATTTTATGTGGATATGCCTGATGTCCCACGTCCCATACCAAAAGATCATCTGGTGTGTTATAAATGTAATGTAAAGCAATAGTGAGTTCGATAACACCAAGACTTGCTCCAAGATGCCCTTCTTTGGTAGCCACAATATCAATGACAAACTCTCGTAATTCTTGTGCTAATTGCGGTAATTGATCAGGAGATAACTTACGTATATCCGAAGGGTATTTGATATTTGATAGTAGTGGCTCTTGCATGATGCAAAAGTACTATTTTGTGGTTGAATTGGTATTACCATACAAGTGAAGATATTTTTGGTTAGTTTTACCTCAAAAAATGGGATATGTTAGATCCACTTGATGATTCTTACTTTATGAAAAAAGCGCTTCAGGAAGCTATGTTGGCTTATGAAAAAGATGAGGTGCCAGTAGGAGCTGTTATTGTCATAGAAGATAAAATTATTGCAAGAGCACATAATCTTACCGAATTGCTTAATGATGTGACTGCTCATGCCGAAATGCAAGCGATAACCGCAGCAGCAAATTTTCTGGGAGGGAAGTATTTACACGAATGTACATTGTACGTAACTCTCGAGCCTTGCCAAATGTGTGCAGGGGCATTATACTGGAGTCAAATAGGAAAAATAGTGTATGGAGCAATAGATGAAAAACGAGGATGTGCCGCAATGGGAACTAAGTTACATCCAAAAACAAAAATTAAGGGCGGTGTTTTAGAACAAGAATGTAGTGAGTTGCTTACTCGTTTTTTTATAGAAAAACGTAATCTGAATTAATTTGATAGTGGTGTTTTTGTTTTTAAAAGAAGTTAAAAAAACTTAAAGTTATAGACGATAAAATACACATGTTACAACCAAGAATTGAAATTGCCAAAGAAAGAAAGCTTGTTGGTGCCCGATTAAAAATGAGTGTGGCAAATAATAGAACCCAAGAACTTTGGGGTGGTTTTGTGCCAAAGATTAAGAAAATAATCAATAGACTTAACGATGACAAGATCTCGATGCAAGTCTATGACCCAATGTATTACCAAAATTTTAATCCAAATACCATTTTCGAAAAATGGGCAGTTGTAGAAGTAGCTGATTTAGAGAACGTACCCAAAGAATTAGAATCTTTTATCTTAATAAGTGGAGAATATGCTGTTTTTGATTATAAAGGTGCTGGTAATGACCCAGGTATCTTTTATTATATCTTCACAAAGTGGCTTCCCAATTCTGAGTATGAGCTGGATAATAGACCACATTTTGAAATATTAGGAGAAAAGTATAAAAATAATCACCCTGATTCTGAAGAACAAATTTGGATACCTGTAAAGAAAAAAGCAGGTTGAAGATATTCACAAATTAAAAGATATAGTATATACTAAAAAAGCACTGCAATTGCAGTGCTTTTGAAACTTAGAATATATACCGTATTAGTGGATTAAGCGCACTTTGGCAGCTGTAAGCCCCTTTCTTCCTTCTTCTTCTTGATACTCTACTTTGTCACCTTCGTTTAATGCTTCGCCGTCGATTCCCGAAGCGTGTACAAAAATGTCTTTTCCTGTTTCGTCGTTGGTAATAAATCCGTAACCTTTTGATTCATTAAAAAATTTAACTGTTCCTTCCATTGTAATAAAAAAATAAATATTTGAGTACTAAAGGTAATTTTAAATTTAATACCAATCATCATTTAGATGTGAATATTTTTAATTTAAACGTTATTTTTTTCTTTACTCTTTTCATAATCCCTCATTTTACTAAGGTTCTCTTCTGTAAGCATATAGTCTTTTACATTTTTGTTTTTCCATCGATAATAGATGAAAAATGGCATTAAAATAAAGGATGCAGTCAAAATTCCGATTCCTACCAGTTTATCCCCCAGAGAATGATCACCAGTATTTTTGAAATAATATCCAATAGATATTAAAACAACGACTATCATAAAAAGTATCTTGATGAAATGTTTCATAGGTTGGTTTTTTAAAACATCCATCCCAACCTTCCTTCAAAGGAAGGGGTTTTAAGTCTCCCTTTGAAGGGAGATTTAGAGGGATGTAAATTGTAGTTCATTTAATAAGTATTGAATTTAACTCTATGGACTAAAGATGACAAAGTAAGACTAATTAACGAGTAAAATTAATCAACTTTCTTCTATATGCAGTAAGAAGTTTTGATTTTGATATAAAGCCAAGGTATTTTCCTTCTTTTGTCACAGGAAGATTCCAGGCACCGGAGTCTTGAAATTTTCGCATGGCAGTTTTTGCATTATCTTTCTCATAGAGGATCGCAGTAGTTACAGGAGACATTAACATTGCTACCGTAGTAGTATGATACAAAGTGTTATCAAACATAATGTCTCTAATATTATCAAGTGATACAACTCCAACAAGCGTATTTGTATCGTCGATGACCGGAAACAAATTTCTATTTGATTTAGCAACGGCTTCACTTAACAATTGTTTTAGACTATCTGTAGGCTTTACGGTAATAAATTTGGTTTCTATACAATTCTCTAAATTAAGTAGTGTAAGTACGGTTTGATCTTTATCATGTGTAAGTAAATGCCCTTGTTTGGCCAGTTCACGGGTATATATATTATGCTCTAATCGATTTTTTGAAATAATAAATGATATAGAGGTTGTAATCATCAAAGGGATAAATAATTCATAACTGGCTGTAATTTCTGCAATTAAAAATATAGAGGTAAGTGGTGCATGAAGCACCCCTGCAATTAGTCCAGCCATTCCTAATAAGGTAAAATTAGCTTCAGATACGTTAAAACCAACTCCCAGATTATTAATCACTTTTGCAACAACATTTCCCAACGCACTACCCATTACCATGGTGGGGATAAATACTCCGCCAGAACCTCCTGCACCAAAAGTAGCGGTCATTGCAATCGCTTTAAAAATGGTAATACCTACTAATAGAGCAATCACTACCCATATATTATGAGTTAAATCATCGAATGGTGTTTTACCTAATGCCTTTAAATGGTCTCCATTTAATAAATCATTTATAAAACCCAATCCTTCACCATATAGAGGCGGAATAAAATAAAGCATAACTCCTATTGTCAAACCACCAAACAACAATTTATAAATCCTTTTAGAGAATTGACCGAAGAATTTAAGAATAACAAAATACATTTTGGTAAAGTAGATAGATGCAAATGCTGTGCCGATACCAAGTATAATAAAAAATGGGATGTCATTGATATTGAATTTTTCAGACACTTCGAATCTAAAAAGGACTTCATCTCCCAAAAACAAATAAGAGGTAATAATAGATGAAACCGAAGCCAATAATAATGGCAATAAGGATACGATAGTAAGGTCAAGACTAAAAATCTCTACGGCAAAGACAAGGCCTGCAAGAGGAGATTTGAATACTGCAGAAATAGCTCCGGCTGCGGCACAACCTATAAGTAAAATTCTGGTTTTATTAGGAACATGAAAAAGTGTGCTTATAGAAGAACTTAATGCTGACCCCGAACCTACAGCAGGTCCTAAAAGACCGACAGAACCACCAAATCCAACAGTTATGGGAGCTAGGAGTAAAGGGATGTATGCTTGTAAATTTTTGATGATTCCATTTCTTTTTGATAAAGAATATAAGATCATCGGGATTGCAGATTGCGGAGCTTTCTTAAAGATAAATTTTGTAAATATATACACCACCAAAAGACCTATTACAGGAAGAATAAAGTAAAAAGAGGTTTGCCATGAAATAATACCACTTTCTATAAAAAGCTGAATAAGGTGCGTAATGTTTTTTAGTAGAACAGATACAATTCCTGCCAGAAAACCAACCAATACACTTAGGATAAGAATAAAATTCTTATTAGAAATATGACGATATCGCCATATCAAAAATCGATGTAGTATTGTCTTTTTTTTGGGAGACATGTAAATGAAAAATTAATAACCTAAAATTAAGTGTTTTCTATAACTTCTTTAAGTGTACTGATATGTACAACAATTTTTTAGAATAGAGTGCCAATACTATATTAAAAACTCAATAAAGCTTAGGGTAATAAATTCAAGGGATAAATTAAAAAGAAACCCCACTTTTGTGGGGTTTTGTGTTATAAATCAAGTTGTATGTTTAGTTCTTTTAATTGTTCCTGATCAATATTAGAAGGTGCATCGATCATAATATCGCGACCACTATTGTTTTTTGGGAAAGCAATAAAGTCACGAATAGTCTCTTGACCACCAAGGATAGCAACCAATCGATCAAAACCAAAAGCAATCCCTCCGTGTGGTGGAGCTCCGTATTGAAAAGCATCCATCAGAAATCCAAACTGTGCTTTGGCTTCTTCTGGTGTAAATCCAAGATGATCAAACATTAAAGCTTGTGTTTCTTTATCGTGTATACGAATAGAACCACCTCCTATTTCATTTCCGTTTAGGACCAAGTCGTATGCATTGGCACGAACCTCTCCCGGTTTTGTGTCTAACAGTGCGATGTCTTCAGGCTTAGGAGAAGTAAAAGGATGGTGCATCGCATGGTAACGTTCGGTTTCTTCATCCCACTCAAGTAATGGAAAATCTACAACCCATAACGGTGCAAATTCTTCTGGGTTTCGTAGTCCAAGTCTTTCTGCCAATTCCATACGCAAGGCACTTAACTGACCTCTAACTTTATTTGTTTGCCCAGAAAGTACACAAATCAAATCTCCTGCTTTTGCACCAGTAACTTCTGCCCATTTGGCCAGGTCTTCTTGGTCATAAAATTTATCTACAGAAGACTTATAGGTTCCGTCTTCGTTACATTTTACATAAACCATTCCAAAAGCTCCTACCTGTGGACGTTTTACCCAATCGATTAATTTGTCAATCTCTTTACGGGTATATGAAGCGCCACCAGGAACAGCGATACCTACTACTAATTCAGCATCATTAAAAACTTTAAATTCTTTATGTTGAGCAACATTATTAAGCTCTCCAAACTTCATCCCAAATCGAACATCAGGCTTATCGTTACCATAAGTACGCATTGCCTCATCATAGGTCATTCTGGGGAAATTTTCGATATCAATTCCTTTGACTTCAGAAATTAGATGACGTGTTAACCCTTCAAAAATATTTAAAATATCTTCTTGCTCTACGAAAGCCATTTCACAATCTATCTGTGTAAATTCGGGTTGCCTGTCGGCTCTTAAATCTTCATCTCTAAAACACTTTACAATCTGAAAATATTTGTCCATGCCACCTACCATCAACAATTGCTTAAATGTTTGTGGCGATTGCGGTAAGGCATAAAATTGCCCTTCGTTCATACGTGAAGGTACTACAAAATCACGAGCTCCTTCTGGAGTAGATTTGATTAAGTATGGGGTTTCTACTTCTATAAAATTCTCTTTAGAAAGGTAGTTTCTTACCAACATCCCTACTTGATGGCGAAACATCAAACTATTTTTTACAGGATTACGTCGAATATCTAAATAGCGATATTTCATTCGAATATCTTCACCTCCATCTGTTTGATCCTCTATAGTAAAAGGAGGAACTATAGCTTCGTTAAGTATGTTAAGTTCATTTACTAGAATTTCAATATCTCCTGTTGCAATGTTCTTATTTTTAGACTCACGTTCTATAACAGTACCCTTAATTTGAATTACAAATTCTCTACCTAGCGTTTTAGCTTTTTCTATCACATCTGAAGGGGTACGCTCTTCATCAAAGATCAATTGAGTAATCCCATAGCGATCTCTAAGGTCTACCCATATCATAAATCCTTTATCTCTTGTCTTTTGCACCCATCCTGATAAGGTGACTTTTGAATTGATATCTGAGGTGCGTAACTCACCACAAGAATGACTTCTGTACATAGTTAGTTTATATTATGGCTGCAAAAATAAGAAGATTTATGGATTAGTTGATGAATCAGCAGGGTTTGTTTGTCGGTTAATGTAGAATGAGATTGTAGAGGAAAGTTTGACTGTATCAATGAGTGTTTTTTGAATACAACAACTAAGTTAGAGAAAAGATAGGTTGCATTAGATTGTTAATTTTTTAGAAATAATATGGATGAAATATAAAACAAGGTGAAATCGCTTAACATCTGATATGGGTTTGCTTAACATTTTTTTAGGAAGATAATTTGATATATTTAGAATAACTTCTAAACAAATCATTATGAAAAAAACAACTCATTTTGTTAAAATGATGCTTTTTCTGTGTTTAATTTTTACTCAGACTACTGTGTTTTCTCAAGAAACGCTTACAGGAAAAGTATTGAATCAATCAACTAATCAGGCAATTCCTATTGTAAATGTTCTCGAAAAAGGAACATCGAACGGTACTACCACAGATTTTGACGGTAATTTTTCGATACAAGTGGCATCGTTACCCACAACACTGATTTTTTCTGTAGTAGGGTTTACTACACAAGAACTCGAAGTATCTAACAATACTGCTATCACTGTTAATCTTCAGGAAGGGGCGACGTTAGATGAAATTGTAATTGTAGGTAACAGGGCCAAACCAAGAACAATTTTAGAGTCCCCGGTGGCTATTGATAATATCTCATCCAAAGAATTAGCAGTAAGTGCTCAGCCAGAATTAGATAAAATGATTGCTTTTAGAGTGCCTTCATACAATTCTACACAACAGACAATTTCTGATGCAACTGCGCATTTCGATCCTTCAGAACTTAGAAATTTGGGGCCCAGTAGAACATTGGTCTTGGTGAATGGAAAACGAAAAAATCAAAGCGCCTTGGTATACGTCCAGGAAACTGCCGGGAGGGGAGAAGTTGGAGTAGATATGAAGAGTATTCCGGCTGCGGCTATAGAAAGAGTAGAGGTATTAAGAGATGGAGCTTCTGCGCAATATGGTTCTGATGCAATAGCAGGGGTGATTAATATTATCTTAAAAGAAAATGTAGAAAAAACCTCGGTGAGTTTAGCAACTGGCGTTACCACAGAGGGTGATGGTTTTACCTATAGTGGAAGCTTAAATACTTCAATTACCCCAGATTTTGGAGGATACATAAATTTCACAACCGATTTTTATCATCAGGAAGAAACCAATAGAGCAGCATCGCCAGGAAGGGATTTGCTTTTTGGAAATGTATTTCAACCCAACCAAGAAGATGTGGATAATGGAGAAATTACACAGGCCCAGTTTGATGAGCAACAGGCGTTTGCAAATACATTATTGGATGGATCTCACCCATGGATTCAGGATAACCCAGACTTAGGAATGAATATAGGACAACCAAAATATGATCGATTAGGAATTGCAGTTAATGCAGGGTTTCCATATGCCGATGATACCGCAGAGCTATATACTTTTGGAAATTTTCAGAAGCGGGTAGGAAAAAGTTTTGCGGTATATAGAGCACCTTATTGGATTCCAGATGAATTCAATTTATTACATGAACCAGGTACAACATATCAAGGATTTCAACCTACATTCGAAACAGATATTAGAGATAATAGTTTTACACTGGGTAATAAATGGCAACTATTTACGGATTGGAATTTTGATATAAGCTATACTTTTGGGAGAAGCGCAGTAGATTATGAAGTAAATAATTCTATAAATTTGGATTTAGGGGCAAGTAGCCCTACTAGTTTTAGGCCTGGAGGATATAGTTTTAGTAATCACATAGGAAATTTGGATATCGCAAAAAGTTTTGGTTCGGTTACTATTTCTTTAGGATCAGAATGGAGAGAAGAACGTTTTGTTACCAAAGAAGGAGAAGCGGCTTCTTATGCTGGATCAGGGGTGCAATCTTTTCCCGGATTACGACCACAGAATGCTTTGAAAGAAACACGTTCTAATATCGGTGTTTATGGTGGAATAGATTGGGATATTACCGAAGCTTTTTTAATTAGTAGTGCAGGACGATATGAGGAGTATAGTGATTTTGGAGAAAATGTTTCCTGGAAAGTAGCTGCAAGATATCTTTTGGAAGATAATAAGGGAGCTATACGGGCTTCTGTTAACACCGGTTTTAGGGCACCATCTTTACATCAGTTTTTTTTAAGTACTACGCAAACGTTACAACTTGAAAATGGAGAAATAGGTAATCAAGGAACATTAACTAATAATGATCCTGTAATAGCAGATCCTGTAAATGGACTTGGAGTTCCTCCTTTAGACGTAGAAGAGTCGTTTAATATTGCAGGAGGAGTTACGTATAGGTTTGCTCCTAATTTTTCTGTAGCACTAGATTACTATAATATAAAAGTCGATAATAGAGTGTTATTTACAAATAGATTAGGAGCCGATGGAGATGATACTACTGTAAATGCTGTAGAACAAATTTTGTTAGATAATGGTGTAGGTAATATTGTGTTTTTTGTAAATGCGGTGGATACAAAGACACAAGGTCTTGATATTGTTGTTGACTATAAAGGATTCGAGCTGGGAGACGGAAAATTAGATATCAATGCTGCTTTTAACTGGAACGAAACCGATATCGATGGTACGATTAGTGTCCCACAAAAGATTTTAGAGGCAGGATATACAGATTTATTTAATAGAGAAGAGCAATCCAGGATAACAACTGCACGACCTAATCTAAAGGGAGTGTTAGGGTTAAGTTATGACCTTAATAAGTTTACATTTGTTCTTAATAATACTTATTTTGGAGACGTGACCTGGCAGCATCCGGCAAACCCTGCTTTTGATCAGACATTTGCAGGTAAAGTACTTACCGATATCTCTGTTTCTTATAGATTTGCCGATTGGGTAACGGCAAAAGCTACAGCCAATAATGTACTAAATGTATACCCTGATGAAATTGAAACTTTTGGAGATTTCGGAACGGATTTAGGAGGAAGGTTTCAATATCCCTGGGAGGTAAATCAATTTGGATTTACGGGAACTATTCTTCAGGCAGGGTTAGATTTTAAATTTTAAAAATAAAATACCCTATAAACGTTTCAAGGCCTGTAACGTTTATAGTGGTTAATTTTGTTATCAAATTGACGATGAGGTATTACTTAATAATCAATTTTCTAATAGCATTTCCATAAGGTGTTTCGAGTACAATTGCATATACTCCAGTGGCTATCTGTAGGGTAAATGGGATATCGTATTCTTTTTTTCCTGTTGTTGAAATGTGTTTTAAAAGTGTATTGTCTGTTAGGTTAAATACCTTAATACTAATTTCTTTTTCTTCTTTCAGCATTACTTTTATAGCAAATTGCCCATCTGATGGGTTAGGATATGCTTTAAACTCCTGTATATTTCCTAGCTGCTGTATTTGCGTATCGATAGTTTCTTCTATAGCTTCTCCTTGTAATACCAATACTTTTTGGGTATAAGTATCCTGGCAATCTCCCAGTTTAGAAATTAATGTGATTTCATATTCTCCGGGAGTGTCAAAAGATAGTTCTGCAAGATCTTGATTTTGTGATATAACTTCTGCAGCATCGGGTATGATCCATTCGACTTCAGTGGGTACAGGATAGGTTACGTCGATCATTACCATTTTCTCATTGGTAAATACCTGGCTGGTGTATAAAAACTCTGCTGTAATTTCTTTGATGTTTTCTATAACATTGATGGTGTCTTCTGCAATACACCCTTTCCCACTGGTTACTATAGCAGTATAGGCTCCTTCTTGATCTACAGTAATTTCGGGATTGGTACTGGTAAATCCAGTAGTAGATGTCCAGTTATAGGTTGCTTGTGGATCTGATATCGCAGCAGAAATAGTGACTGTTTGCCCTTCACAAAAGAAAGGATCTTCACCCAGGTCAATAGTGAACAAAGGAGGGTTTGTAAATTCTATAGGCTGACTGGCATTGGTCACCATACATCCATTTTCATCGACTACCCGGTATATATACGCTCCATGACCTATATTTTGTAGGGTAGTACCAAACGCACTAAAATCAGGTGCTGCTATCTTTTCCCAGGTGATCACATAATCTCCTGTTCCTCCTTGTATATCGAGTTGTATACCTGCATCACTACCATCTCTACAGGATAGTTCGTTTTTATCAATAGGAGTTACAGTGATTAGGTTAGGTCCTTCAACGTTAATTTCTTGCACTTGGCTATTTCCTCCATTATCGGTAACTGTTACCTGGTAGGTGCCTATTCCCACATTATTTAATGAAGGATTTGTTGTCCCCTCGTTCCATAGATATGAATATTCTCCATCAGGATCGAGATGTCCTCCTGTAGCAACAGCAATCAAATTGACTAAGGTGTCTGAACAATCTAGTGTATCTGGTGTCATATTGATGGTAATGTCTATCGGCTCTGGATCGGTCAATGTAAAGGTTTCGATCTCAGAATTACACCCATTAGAATCAGTTACTATAACCGTATATACTCCTTCGTATAGATCAACGATACTGGTGTTGGTAGACCCTGCAGGAGGAGTAAAAGGGTTACCATCTTTGGTCCACACATAATTCGTATAGTTACCAGATCCACTCGATACAGTAATGAGTATACTACCATTATTGCCATCAATTAATGTGGGATCTGTTATTATTAAACCATTAATGTCGGGTAAATTAGGGAAACGTTCATTAACAGTAATAGTCGAACTTACTACTTCACAACTATTTCCATCACGTATGATAACCAAATAATCTCCTTTTGTGAGTCCATCAAAAAGTGTAGAAGTTTGCCAATTTACCCCATTGTCAATAGAATATTCATAGGTAGGAGAATTTCCTGGAGTTCCACCGTTACCGGTTACCGTTATACTTCCATCGTTTCCTCCAACACATTGTACATCGGTAGGGATACCGTTCACAGACAATACGGGAGGAGTGGTTAATACAAACGAGGGACTTTCACCAAATTTATCAGGAGTACTGTTTGCATTATCAAAAGGATCATTGTTGCTTTTGGTTTGCCAGAATAGCTTATAAGTTCCGCCGGGTAAATTTCTGGGATTCCAGGTATACGAACGACCGTTAAAATCAATTTTTTCGATCACTTTAGGTTCAAAACCATCCCAAACTCCGTTTACGAGATCCCATACTTCGATTTTCATTTTTTCTTGTCGGGTATCATCCAGTTCTCGATCAAAAGTAACGGTAAAACTCCCGTTATCGTTATCTGCAACATTGAGGCTATTGGTACAAGAAGGCTGAATATCTACAATAGGACCGTCTAATTCTGGAGAACAGTTTAAAACTTCATATGTTATAGATTTCGAAGAGGCACCAGTATGGTACTTGATTCTAAAGTTTACATTAGGTTTTCCTGATAAATTAGGAATATCTTGGTACTTTATAATATATTTTCTTCCATGGTTCCCTAATCCAACTAAAGGAGTCCATCCAATCCCATTGTACATATATTCGATAGAATATGGGTAAGGATTGGAACAAGAAAAAACATTTAACGTTACTTCTTTGTCATCACATATTTCTCTTGGTATAGGATTTAAACTTAATAAATTTTCTACTTTATAAAGATCAAGTTTAGAGACAATGAAACCAGAGCATCCCGGAGTTTGAATTTTTGTCAGGCAATTATTATCATCTATAATTGTCTCTATAGTTTTATCACAATTAGGAATAACACAATTAATAAATGAAATATACCTTTGCCTAACAGTTACTTTAGAAATTTTCTTTGGAAACTCTTGAATAGGAGAAGTTGTTAATGAATGTACTGAATTATCCGTTAATGTTATTGATATTGTTGTTGAGCCTACTCCATTCCCTCCAGGACAACTTATTGTAGAACGATCAGAATCTAAAATATATTGATACTGACCATTGGCGACAAATGATGCTAAACTAAAAAAACATAATAAAATTAAAATCTTCTTCATTCTCATGCGCTACTTTTTTGTTTTTTGCCTTATGATTTGATTAAGAGTTAATTAGCAAATATATGTTAATTATTTTAGGCTAAGTTCTAAAAAGGATATGATTTAGCGCTATATTTTTAAATTCGTTCCATACTGTATTGGAAGCAAAAGCAATAGTAGCCACTGTAGCCATTCTATTTGTATCATTTTTGATTTTTT